>JAKSUD010000158.1 GCA_024409185.1 archaeon | reverse complement strand
CACCGACAGAATCAACACTAACCGAATCAGAAGAAGTATCTAAAGAACCCGCACTAACAGTTCCCACAACCAAAACAAATAAAAAAACACAACACAAAACAGGAACCATATAGTTAAAAAACTTAAAGTTCATAATAAAACCTCAAAAAAACATGTGCAAAAAATAAACAAAACACATATTCATATATTTGATATATATATAAAGTTTTTGAAAAAAAATAAATAAAACACCAAAAAAATACAAAAAATATAAAAACAAACCCAATAAACATTAAATTAAAATAATTAAAAAAAAAGAATACAATACTAAATAATAAAAAATTTAAAAAAAATAGTAAAAGAAAAAAAGAAAAGAAAATGTAAATTGAAATAATTTACAATTTACGTGCAAAAACTAAATAACCACTGTGACCAATCATTCTTGTCTTTGGACGAGTACCTTGTTGGCGGACTTCCATCTCACGTTCTAAAGTTTCTAAAATTGTTATATCTCTAAATTTAAGTTTTTTAGCTACTTTATATGAAATTTCAGCTTGATCTATGTAAGGTGCATAAACAGCTAACCAACCACCAAGTCTTAAAGATTTTTTAACACCTTCAAAAATTTCATAAGGTTTTGGTAAATCAAGGAATACTAAATCAATTTCCTCTTCATCAATACCTTCTTTAATGTTTTTATTTTTAATTTCAATGTTTTTGATACCAAACTCTTCAATGTTCTTTTTAGCTACTTCAGCAAAATCTTCTCTAATTTCATAACTAAAGACTTTACCTTTATCACCTACAACATTTCCAAAGTTAAGAGCTATTGCTCCTGCACCAGTACCTGCATCAACAACTCTATCACCAGAACCAAGTCCAGTACGAGCAAGTACAGTACCAATATCTTTTTGAATAAGAATAGAGCATCTTCTATCCATTAAATCAATAAAATCATTTACAGTAGGTTTAATAACTTTAAACTCTTTATTTAAATGACTAATTATAGTATCTCCAATAGTAGCTCGCTCCATTTGTTCTTTTTTAATAATACCTAAATCAGATTGAAACTCTCTATCTTCTTTAAATAAGTATTTTTTTCCTCTCTCATCCATTAAAATTTTCAAACAATCACCATCTAAATAAAAAGTTAATATAATAATTTTGATAAAACTGTTAAAATATAAAATTATAGTATTATTTATAATTTTTATAATATTAATAATTTAAGAAAAGTAAAAAAAGAGAGAAAAATCTTTAACAAAATAAAATTAAAATTGAATATCCTGAGTCCTTTTTCTAGTAGACTCCGAATTAACACGTTTATTAAAGAAAAGTGCAGGTTTAAACTTAAATAATTTAGCTAAAATAACTGTTGGAAACGTTCCACAAGCAGTATTATATAATTTAACTGAATTATTATAGCTTTCTCTATATCTAGCGATAGTAAGTTCAATTTCTTTAAAATCAACTTGTAATTGTAAAATTATCAGTTGCTTTTAAATCAGGATATTGCTCTGTTAACGCAAATAAAGATTTAAGAGAATTATTCAATACATTTGAACTTGAAGCCATCTCATCTACAGAATTAGCATTAATTAAATTTGATCTTGCTTTTGTAACTTCAACTAATGTATTATTCTCATGACTAACATAATCTTTTACAATATTTACAAGGTTATCTGCTAAATCAATTCTTAAATTTAATTGAACATCAATATCTGCCCAACTATCTTCAACACTATTTTTAAGAGAAACTAAAGAATTATATTTTTCAATTACATATCCAATAAATACTATTAAAATAAAAACAATCACAGGTATTATAATACCCTTAATGTATTCATAATCTGAAGCATTATCTGGAGTTAATAATGCACAACACACATATGTTACAACTGCTAAAATTATCCCAATAACATACTTATTCATAGATTAATCCTCCTTTTAACAGATAATAAATTATATATAAAAATATAAAATAAATTATTAATAAAACTTTCTATTAAAGCTTTTTTTGACTTTTATCTGTTGTAAATTCAAGATATTTACTTTCAATTACTTTTCTAATATTTTCAGAAGTCTTTTTACCGATTCCATCGACTTCTTGGAGTTGTTTTTCATCTGCATTTATGATTGCTTCTACAGAACCAAAGTGAGATAATAGGTTTTTAGCATTTACAGGACCAATATTTGGTAAAGATTCAATAATAAAAAGTTGTTGTTCCCATAAGTTTTGAGGTTTCTTTTCTGTTCTAACAGAAATACTTCTTTTTTCGCCTTTCTGCTCGCGAATAGCTATTCTCTTAATCATAGCTGCAGTATCTTCTTGATTTCTTGTTGGAATTATACTTATTCCAAAATCAAGAGCAATTGAAGCAATAGACCCTCTAATTGCATCAGGATTTATAAATCCAGAGTAGAAATCATCACCTTCAAGAATCATAATAGGTTTTTTAAACTCTTCCATCATCATTCTTGCTTGTTTGAATAATCTTTTATCAACAATTGAATCAACAAAGTCTTTTGCAGTTTTTCTCTCAATAGCTACTTCTTCTGTAACTTGATAATCTGCAACAGTCATAGCTTTAATCTTAATTTCAACACCAATTGTATCTAAAGCTCTAAGGACCTTTGAATTACCTTCTCTTGAGTCTGCATAAACAATAATCTTATCAGATCTAGCTATTTCATCTTTTATAGAAATATTATTAACTTTTAAAGCTTCTTCTGCCTCTTCATCCGAGTAATCAGTACGATTATTTTCACTTGTTATTTCTTCTTCCAAAGTATCTTCTAAATCTGAAATACTTTCATTAATAGAATCTTGTTGATTATTTTGAGTAGTTGATTTTGATTTGGAATTATTTTCTTCAATAAGAATACTTTCTTTTTTACCTAAAGTCTTTATAGAACGTTCACTTTGAATTCTATCTGCAGCATTTAATTCTAAACCTTCAATAGCTGCTTTAGTTTCAAGTTGTCTTTTCATTTTACGTTCTTTATTAACACTTGACCAATAATAAGCTTCATCTCTTGTTCCTTTAGTGATTAAAACTTTCATACGACCAGTAGATTTACGACCAGTTCTTCCTCTTCTTTGAATCATACGAACTTCAGATGGAACTGGTTCATATAAAATAACCAAGTCAACAGCAGGAATATCAAT
>JAKSUD010000157.1 GCA_024409185.1 archaeon | reverse complement strand
AACCCAATTAGTGAAAGAATTGATACTGATGTTTTAACTTATCAACTTCCTGGAGGAATGCTTTCTAACTTAGTTTCACAATTAGAAATGCAAGATGCATTAGATAGATATGAAGATGTATTAATTGAAATGCCAAAAGTTAGAAAAGACCTTGGATATCCTCCACTTGTAACTCCAACAAGCCAAATTGTAGGTACTCAAGCTGTACTTAATGTTCTTGAAGGAGAAAGATACAAACGTGTAACTAACGAAGTTAAAGATTACTTAAAAGGATATTATGGAAAACCTCCAGCACCAATCAATGAAGAACTTGCAAAAGAAATTATTGGTGATGAAGAAATTATTGAATGTAGACCTGCTGACCTTTTAGAAGATGAATTTGAAAAATTCAAAAAAGAAGGAGAAAAAAAAGGTTTAATCGAGAAAGAAGAAGATATCCTTACTTTAGCTCTTTACCCACAACCTGCAGTTGCACCTAAATTCTTAAAAGGTGAAGCTGAAGAAGAAGAACTTGCTAAAGCTCCAGAGCCAGCTGGCCCAGGAATAAGTTTAGAAGGTATTCCAAATGAATACACTGTTAAAGTTGATGATGAAGAGTATAATGTTATTGTACATCCTAAAGGAATGGCAGTAATTGAAGATGCTCCAACTTACCCAGAACATACTGTATTCAGTAAAATGGATGGAAACTTATTCAAATTAAAAGTTAAAGAAGGGGACAATGTTGAAGTGGGTGATGTAATTGCAGTACTTGAAGTTATGAAAATGGAAAATGATATTCATAGTGAATATGCAGGTACTGTTAAAGAAGTTCACGTCAGCGAAGGAGATAGTATTAAAAAAGGAGATCCATTAGTTTGGATTAAATAAATTTAAATAAATGGTTATTTATAACCATTCATTTTTTATTTTTTATTTTTTTAAAAGATAAGTAATACTTTTTATAAAAAAATTATTATTAATATTAATATCACAATTATAAAAATAAAAATTAAATAAAATAAAATAAACTAAAAAGAAATAATAAAAAATATTTATTAAATTTATGTTAAAACAACTTAACGATTACCTATACCTAAAAAGAAATAATTATAAGTATTTTCTAAAGTATCAGCCATCATCCAAGGATAAGTTTCAACTAAATATTTCTTAATTTCTTTAGAACGAGTTATAACATCTGCTTTATTAGCAAACTTTTGAGACCTAAAATAAGCATTTAAATCATCATGAATATCTTGAGATTTTTCATAAAATGATTTTAATTGCATTGGTGGAACTTGAGGTAGAGAATCATGAAGAACTTCAACAGGTAAATCATCAAAGTGATAATTAATAGCTAAATTAAAAACTAAATTTAAAAAAAGAAAATTAGATTCAATAACAATAGTATCAGGAACTAATTTAGCTTCTTCTTCAGTGATAAAACCTTCTTTAATAGCATCAGAAACATCAGTTTCTAAAACAATTTTAGAAGATTTATAAATCTCACCACTTTTAAGTCCTTTTCTAAGATAATAAACAAAAAAGATAACAGAAACTGCAGAAATAATAGCTAAAACTAAAGACAAATAAGCTAATAAACTACTATGAAAATAATATTTCCCAAGAATTAAAATTACAACAGCTAAAATAATTGTAACCCTTGATAAATATATTAAATATTTTAAAATATTATTATTCATTATATTACCTCAATTAAATTTGAACTAATAATCAAAAATTGATTAATAATCATCAGTACCATTTTCTAAAAAGTCTCTAATCATTGTATTAGCTACTTCTCTAATTTCAATTAATGGAATATCTTGTTCTACAGCAATCCTACGAATATCTTCATATTCTGGTCTATGAGATATTATCTCATCCCTAATAGAAGCTACTTTAAAATTAATTGTATAAAGATGACCTCCAACATTAATATCTAAAGGAACAAATTGACGTTCTGCAATTCCACGATGAGTATTTTCACTTACACGAATACCTAAAGTACCAGTTTCTTTAAATAAAATATTTACTAAATGGTCAACTAAATCAGTTTTTGAAATAATCTTAATTAAATGACCTGGTCTGTTTTTCTTCATAATAATTGAAGTCATAGAAACATCTAAAGCACCTTCAATTAAAAGAATATCAAATAAGAAACCTAATTCTTCACCAGACATATGATCAATATTAGTTTCAATAACTGAAATTTTCTCTTTTTCATTTTCTTCTTTTGATTTAATAATTCTTAACACATTAGGAAAATCAAATTCTTTAGATCCAGCACCATAAGAGATATCTTCAGGAGACATCATTGGAGCAAATTCTAAATATTCATCACATAATTCCATATACAAAGCAACACCAGTTGGAGTAGCTAATTCACTATTAACTGGCCCACCAACATATTTAGCTTCACCTTTTAAGGAATCATTAAATTCAGAACTAATACCTTCAATATTATCACTAAATTCAAAAGAATCACTTAAATCTTCATTATCAAGACCCTTAAGAATATCTAAAGTAGCTGGAGCTGGAACTGGTATTATGCCATGAGCAGTTTTAACAGTACCTCCACCAACAGAAATTGGTAAACCTACAACTCTCTCATCAGACATACCTAAATCAAAATAAGTATAAATAGTACCGAAAACATCAGCAACTGCATCAGCAGCACCAACTTCATGAAAATGAACTTCATCAAGAGATTTTCCATGAACTTTTGATTCAGAAATAGCTATTCTTAAAAATACAGATTTAGCTAATTCAACCATTTCGTGAGTCAAATTAGGAATTTTTTTATCTTTTAAAGAATCAATTTTATTTATAAAATCATTAAAATGAATATGGTGATTAGATTCACATTCTTCATCAATAACAGAAACATTACAAAAAGTAGCTTCAATTCCAGATTTATTAATTTTATCTAAAGAAACTTCTACTCCTCCAAAAGAGTTAGCTACTTCTTCCATAATATTTTTAACATCCTCTTTATTTGCCCCCATATCCACAAGAGCTCCAATAAACATATTTCCAGAAATACCTGCATTTTGAGGATCAATTACAAATACCATTTAATCACCATAAAATTTAATGAATAAAATATGAATAAATTATTCACATAATTTAATAACAATAATAAATTATATTCTGAATTTAATAACTTATAATTATATTATTGTTGTGTTAATAT
>JAKSUD010000156.1 GCA_024409185.1 archaeon | reverse complement strand
TTATAATAATAGTTTTGAACATTTAAAAAATTAAAAAAAACTATAAAAAAAAAAAAAACAAATTATGAAAAAAAAAAAAAAAAAAAAAGTAAAATGAACTCTAAACTTAATTAAAAATGAACACATAAAAAACTTAAGACAACAACGAAAATTTATCTAACTAAACAAAAGTTTGAGCAGACAAATTAGGATTTGTCGTCCTAACAACTATGAAAAAAATAAAAGAAAAAATATTGGTAAATTATTATTTATCATCCAAAAAGAAAAAAAAGAAAAAAAGATTCTAGCCCCAAGCCGTTGTAATTGTCGAAGAGAAACCACAACCCTCAATAAATTGTGAATCCTTTTTAGCATTACCAATACATTTATAAGCTGAATCATAATCCTTGTTATATAAATATTTCTTTGCCCGATTCATTTCATCCATAGAAATTGTTCTTTCCTCTCCTGGCAATGGTGTATCTGTTGCACCTTTAGCTACTTGAGAATAATCCCCTAAATCCACAATACATTTAATAAAATCCATAGAAACATACAGATTTTTCATAAAAGAATTTAACTTATAACCCCCAGATTGAACCACACCAGAACCAGAACCAGAAGAATCACCAGATTCAACCACACCAGAACCAGAATAACCCTCAGTTTGAACTACATCAGAACCCTATCATCTGAAAAATCCTCTGCATAAGCAAAAGAAATAGAAGATAATAAAAATAGAGCAACAATTAAAACAGCAAACACTTTTTTAAAATCCAACATAACACCTCACATAATAATTAAATAATAATATATCCTAATACCATTATAAAATTTACTAAAAAAACTAGAAAAAATAGAAAAAACTTAGGACGATAAACAAAAATTTACCACTAAAAAAGTAGAAAAAATAGAAAAAACTTAGGACGATAAATAATAATTTACCTGCCTAAGAATAAAAAATTATCTGATAAAATTAGTGAAAACTTTATCATCGGATTTTGGTAAGTCTTTATTTTCAATAGATTCTAATAACCATACCATGTTATCTGCTAAGGTTCTCATAGTATGAAGACCTTCTAAGTCTTGTTTTACTTCCTCAGGAGTATTTCCATGGACTGAATTCCAGTAAGAAGAAGCTACAACAGGCATTTTAGTTATTGTAAAATACTTATTTAATCTATCAAAAGTAGCACTTGATCCACCACGACGACAGCTTGCAATAGCTGCTCCTGGTTTGTATGCAAAGTTAGCACTTCCAGAGTAGAAAGCTCTATCAAGTACTGCACATAAAGCACCATTAGGTCCTGCATAATAAACTGGAGAACCTAAAATAATTCCATCACATTCTTTTGCTTTTTCAATAAGTTCATTACAAACATCATCGTCAAAAGCACATTTACCAAGTCCTTCTTTACACTTCATACAAGCAATACAACCACGAATAGCTTTAGTTCCTATCCAAAAGATTTCACTATCAACATCTTGAGTAGCTAATCTTTCTTTAATTTCAGTTAATGCAGTAAAAGTACATCCTTCTTTATGAGGAGATCCATTAACAAGTAATACTTTCATATTGATTACATCCTTATTCTTTTAACAACTCACAGACTTTTTCACCTGCAAATACACAAACTTCAACACATGGAGATTTATCTTCACCATTTTTAGAAATAGCTCCACAAGTAACAGAACCATATTCTTCTTTAAATGCATTGAAAAGTCCTTTTGCACAGGAAGAAATTTGTTCTCCATCAGCACCTAAAAATCCTAATGCCATTACAGCACCAGTTACAGCACCACAGGTTCCTTCATCAAAAGTACCTCCAATTCCACCACCAAATCCAGTAGCTAAAGTAGCTAATTCTTCAGTAGGTAAACCTGCTACATCACAAAGCCCCATAAGAGTAGATTGTGCACAGTTTTTATCTTCTCTGTAAGTTTCTATTTTTTCTTTAACTAAATTTGCATCTAATTCCATAAAAACACCTTTTAATTAATATATAATTATTTAATATTTCCTATAACTTATACCAATAACAGCAAATAATACTAATAAAAGCCCAATAATTGGAATACCAGTATTTTCCATAGGAGTAGAATTAATTTTAGTATAATTATTCTTATTAGAAATATGATTTTTAGAATAACTTTTAGTTATTTTTTCATATTGAGTTTTAGATCGTTTTTTAATAGTGAACTTTAATTCTTTATCAACATATTTATACTTTATATCATAAAGCAATATTCCTGCATAATAAAAATCAGGTTTTAAATCACTGACATCAAAGTATACCATACCTTTTGAATTAGTTTTACTATTAAGAGCTTTAACATAACCTTTAGCTTCATTACCACAAATAAATTTAACAATTACATTTTTCACAGGTTTATTATCATTTTTATCAACTATTTTAACATAAACTTTTTTATTTTTTTGATAATAATGAGCTATAATACGAGCTTTCTTTAAATTAGTTTTATTTTTAATAGTTAAATTTAATTCTTTTACCTTAAAGTCATACAATTCTTCATTAAGTGAAAGATAGGCATAATACTTACCAATTCCTATATCAGAAACATCAAAAAATAATTTACCTTTAGAATTAGTTTTATCATAATCAGTAACCTTTAAAAATCCATCTTTATCATATAATTTCAAGTATACTTTTACACTTTCCAAAGGTTTATTATTTTTATCAATAACAGTTACAGGAATTTTTCTATCTTTATAATAAGCGTTAATAACTGCTTTAAGTTTACCTTTTTTTGAGTTATCATTTGACTTTAAAATAGGAATCTGTTCTTGATTTAATTCATCAGAATTTACTTCCTTTAAAAGAGAACTACTATCTTTAGAAATAAATTCATCATTATCTAGACATACATTATTAATTCCATCATTAACAGTATTATTATCTACATTAGAATCTGTTGCAGAAACAGAAGATAATGATAAAATTAAAATAATTAATGATAATAATATTATTAAATATTTAGTTTTCAATCCACACACCTCAAATTATACATATTAATATATAACTTTATTATATGGATAATAATTTAAAAATAATAATATTTAAAATTTGTTAAACTCTTAAAAATATCTTAAAAAAAATTGTTATTACTAAAAAGAATTTTTAATTTATTAAAATGTTTCCACCAATTTTAAGATTTAAAATGTTTAAATTGTTATTTTGGTCTTTAA
>JAKSUD010000155.1 GCA_024409185.1 archaeon | reverse complement strand
TTTAATAAAAGTAAATAACTATTAAATCAATGAAAAAAAATAATCTAAATAAAATAAGATAAAAATCTAAAAAATAATTAATAGTTTGATATATTAATACCAAACATCTTTTAATCCTAATAAATATGCTCCCATATTAGTACCTAAATGAATAACTAAAGTAAGAACACAAATCAACAAAATGAAGAAAATATCAAGTTTTACCATAAGTAAACTTAAAATAATTGCTACAATAACAAAGTCTAATTGATCCATAATTGGAGCAGAACCTCCACGTTCAATACCGATTCTTCTTTTAATAAAACTTCCGATTGCATCTCCAGCTAATGCACCAAATGCTAAAAGAAAACCTAATATTAATCCACTAGCAACAGTCCCATAAACTGCAGGATTAATCATTCCGAAACAAAACTGATTAATTGTGAATCCACTTATTTGCCCTAATAATCCAAGTAACCCACCAGTAATAGTTCCAGCTACTGTTCCACCTATAAAACCTCTCCAAGTTACTCCATTTCCAATTAACCTTTTACCATCTAATGTTTTATTCATATCTAATGGTGTTTCTCCCCCACATAAAAGAGCTCCACCATTTGCAACATAAGCTGGTAAAATGAAGTAAATTGCAGATATTATTATAAGAATTCCATTAACCAAATCAGACATATTTTTCTCCACTAAAATAAAATTTAATATAATTGTATCTTTTTATATCTTTGTATGTCTTTTTTTATATACTTTAAGTTTATTTGTGGCTAAAATCTATTTTTTTAATAAAAAAATTTAAAAAAGAGAGTTAAAATAAAAAATTAAAAAAGATATTTTTAAAATAAAAAATGTAAAAAATAAATAAAAAAAGAAAAAAATGGAAAGATTAATTTCCATATAATTTGTACTAAATAAAACCATAAATTATAAGAACTCAGCACATCTAGACAAAACGAATAAACTTATTCGTAGAATTTACCTAAGAACTCTTTCATTCTTTTGGTTGTCTGATGAAAATACTTCTTCAGGAGATCCTTCTTCGATAATATATCCATCATCCATAAATATGATTTTATCTGAAACATTTTTAGCAAAATTCATCTCGTGGGTGACAATAACCATTGTCATATGCTCTGCTGCTAAATCTTTAATTACTTTTAAGATTTCACCAGTTAATTCTGGGTCTAATGCAGAAGTTGGTTCATCAAAGAATAAAATATCAGGATTCATTGCTAAAGCTCTAGCAATAGAAACCCTTTGTTGTTGACCACCAGATAATTCACATGGATAAGCATCTTCCTTATCTTCTAAGCCCATTTTTTTAAGTAATTCACGAGCTTCAGCATAAGCTTGGTCTTTTTTCTTCTTTTGAACTTTAATCGGTGCATGAGAAACATTCTTTAAAACAGAATGATGAGGGAATAAATTGAAGTTTTGGAAAACTAAACCAAAACTCCCATCAAAATTAATCTCACCACTATCTTCTGTTTCTAAATTAGTAATACATCTAAGTAATGTAGATTTACCAGAACCAGAAGGTCCAATAATAGATAATACTTCACCCTTTTCAACATTAAGAGAAATATCTTTTAAGACTACATTATCACCAAAACTCTTTTTAAGATTTTTAATTTCTAATAAACTCATATCAATTTCTCCTAATCATAATAACTTAATTTTTTCTCGAAACGTCCCATTACAAATGCAACTAGTGCATTGAATATATAATAGAACAAACCAGCTACTAATAATGCTACAATGGAAGCATCAGCTGCAGCAATTTGTTTTGCAATAGTGAACATCTCTGGAATAGCAAGTACAAATGAAAGGGAAGTATCTTTTACAAGAGTAATAACCTCATTTGTAATTGAAGGGAGAACAATTTTAATTACTTGAGGTAAAATAATAATGAAAAATGTTTCAATTTTACTATAACCTAAAACTTTTGCAGCTTCATATTGACCTTTAGGAATAGATTCAATTCCTCCCCTGTAGATTTCAGCAAAGTATGCAGAATAGTTAATTGAAAATGCAATAATAACTGCAATCATACGGAATTCTGGGGAAAGATGAATACCAAAGACATAATATGGTGCAAAGAATACTACAATTAATTGTAACATTAATGGAGTACCTCTCATAATTGAAATATATCCTCTCATCAACCAACTTAATGGTTTAAATTTACTCATTCTTCCAGCAGCTACAACTAAACCTAAAGGAAGAGAGAATAAAAGAGTAAGTAAGAATATTTCAATAGAAGTAAGCATACCTACAAATAATTGTTCTATCATAGTACTAAGTAACATAAATTACTCTCCATCACAAATAAATATTATATACAAAGGGAACCTGGAACACCGTAAGAGTCATATTTTGCTGCGATTTTATCAATAGTGCCGTCTGCAGCCATTTCTTTTAAAGTAGCTTGTACTTTATCTCTTAATTTATTATTACCTAATTTAAAACCAATAGCATATTGTTCAGAAGAAATTTCTTTATCTAAAATTTTAAATTGGCCATTAGATTTACCTACTTGATATTTAGCAACACCAATATCCATAGCAACAGCATCACAAGCACCAGATTCTAAATCCATAAATGCAGTATTATAATCTGCAACTGAAGTTAAGGTTGCAAAGGTATCTGCAAGTGCTTTTTGATCTTCTTGAAGTGTTGATTCAGCAGAAGAATCTTTTTGAACTTCTACAGTTTTACCTGCTAATCCTTTAAGATCATTAATACCAGAATCTTTAGCAACTACAACAACTTGTTTGTTGTCAATATAAGGTTCAGACCAGGTGTAATCATTTTCTCTTCCGTTAATGGTAAATCCATTCCAAATACAATCAATAGAACCAGAGTCTAATTCAGAATCTTTAGCATCCCAATCTATAGGTTGTTTCACTAAAGTCCAGTTATTTCTATCACATACTTCTTGAGCTAAGTCTAAGTCAAATCCTTCATAACTTCCATTGTCTGCCTTAAATCCATAAGGAGGGAATTCTGCATCAAAACCAAAAACAAGAGTATTCTCATCATTATCAGCAGTAGATGAATCTCCACCAAAGAGACCATCAAAGAATCCTGCAGATGCTCCACCTATTGCAATAAGACCTACAATAAAAATACCTAAAACAATAATAAGTTTTTTATTCATGATATCACACAATAAATTCAATTAAATTAATATAAAAATTAATATTAAAAAATTAATTAAAATTATATTAATAAAA
>JAKSUD010000154.1 GCA_024409185.1 archaeon | reverse complement strand
TTACTTTTAGGAAGTAAGTTGGTTCATTTTTTTCAACTAATTCATGACCAACTTTACAATAAAGTTTTCCATCTTTTTCAACTGCTTGATCTCTTGTGTAGTTTTCTTCACAGTTTACACAATATAAGCCTTTTCAACTGCCTTCATAAGCATATTGCTTACTTAGCAATTCACTAAAGACTTTTTGAACAACTTCTTCATGTTTTTTATCTGTTGTTCTAACAAATCCTGTGTAGTCAATATCTAAGTCTTTCCAAAGTTGTTTAAAGTCTTTAGTTACATCATCAAGCATTTGTTTTACTTGTAAATTTTTCTTTTTAGCAGTATCTAAAATCTTTTGTCCATGTTCATCCATTCCTGTTAAAAAGAAAACATCATATCCTAATGCTTTTTTATATCTAGCTATAACATCAGCTAAGATAGTAGTATAAGCATGACCAATATGTGGTTTGCCTGATGCATAATATATAGGTGTTGTAATAAATAACTTTTTAGCCATAAGTAATATTATTTTAATTTATTTAATATATATTATTTAAAAAATAAAAAATCATACCTAATGGTATGATCTTTTTTTGTAATTTTATTTATAATGGTGAAATTTCAACTTGTATAGTTTTGTTATCGTTATTTGGAATTCCTGGAGAAATTAATTCATGATCTAACATATCTTGTTGTGTGTAAGTGCTTTCCCAATCTCAATATATTCCCATATGATCTTTTGCTGAGTCAAAACCAACAGGAACTAATGTATTAAATGATGCACTTAGTGTACATAATCAAGGATATTCATCATATTCGAATGAAAATTGTACACTTGTAACATTATGTTCATAAATAACTGGTGGCATACTATATGAGTTGCTTGCATTAAATGCTTCAGCATCATTACGTCAAAACCTAATGTAAAGTCCGTCTTCTTGTTCATGCAAATAAATAAAAGTTAACGGACAAGCTGCTGAATAACCAAGAATAGGCGCACCATTGAAAGCCAAAGGTGCAGATGTATAATTAGGATCTTCTCCTCATTCATATCCATTTGGTGTATATGCTAACAATTTTGGTTTATAAGTAACAGTGTATTCATCGCTTTTTAAAATATCAGTTCCAGTAGAATCATATAAATTTAAAAGAAGATGATAGGTTCCAGCGTTTATTGTTTGGTTGGAGAAAGTTAACTTTATTCCAAATTCAATTGAAGAAGCATTATGGCTTGTTTCAACTAACTCAGTTGAAATATTCCCTAATGGTTTTCCACTATCTGTGTTAATAACTGAAACGAATGGAAAACCACCAATTTCTACTTCTTCGACTTTGAAGCCATCCAATTCTGCAGTATTTTCAAAGTCCTCTATGCTTTCTGCAGTCTCAATATTATCGTTACCTTCAAATACTTTTGATACAGGTTCAGTAACTATAGCATGCCTGTATAAAGGAACAAATTCAACACGTGAATTAGAATGGATTTTACTTAAATTAGTAATTTTTACTTGCCCATCATAATCTGGATCGTCAGTAAGAGTTTCGTAAGTGAAATCTTTAAATGTCGCTCCATTAATGTATATAGCAACACCTGTCATAACCAAATCAGTTCCTAAAAATTCTACTCTTGTTGTAAAAGTTTCTTCACCTAATGTTATTGTATTTTTTTCTAATCTTAAATTAATAGTTTCTATCTTTACAGTATTGTCATCAAACAAATCACATGATACTGCTAATGGTAATGTAGTACCAGCAATAGCAGCTACGCCTAGAATAGGCATTAAATATTTAATCTTTTTCATAATATCTCCTATATCGTCATTATATATATATATATAATGAATGTTCCAACAAAATATGGAACATTCATTAAAAAAATTACCCATTTGGGTAATCTTTTAAATACAGAACATTGGTGCTATAGCACATTCGCCTTCATCCATTGTTGTTACTTCACCAGCATTCCCGTATTCATATATAGATCATGTGTAGTAAGTTGCTGGTGTTCCTGAAATAAATGGTGATCTTAATCAATAATCTTCTGTTTGGCCATCAAGACCAGCCTTCTTTAACGAATTAATATTGTCAGCTGGGTCCATTGGTCCCATTTTTTGGTAGAAATCGTATTGAACACCTTCTTGTACATATAAGTCAGCGTCAGCTTCAGAAATGCCAAGTTGGCTAGTTCTAATTCCAGTTTCCCCATATACATCCACTAATGAAGGAAGGAAAATCTTATCATGTGTTTCTTCTAAAGTAATTTCATTTTTATTAGCTTCAACTGTATTAACAGTATGTTTTATTACTGGTTTAATAGCTGATTTAACTTCGCTTGGAAAGTCGTCTAAGAATGTAGTTTGTAAATACTCTCTTAAAGGACTTGATGATCATTGATTAACATCAGAACCATAAGGCATTGGTATAGCTTCATCATAATCATCAGAAATTAATCTAACAAATTCAAATGTCAAAGCAGCATTATTGTTTTCACTTATTACATCTTTGTTTTCACCAACGACAACAACTTGGTATGTTTGTTCTCCATAAACATCGTCTATTAATGTGATTTGTCTTGCTAAGCCAACAAATGTGCTTATACCATAAGCAGCCTTAAGGGCTTCAAATCCTTGGTTTGCAACATTAATAACAGTTGCTCATGAGTCAGTTTGAAAGTTTTCTGGCTCAGGTATTGGTTCAGGGTTAACTATGATAGTTAAACCTGTAATTTTAATTGGTTCCTTTTCCTTGTCCAAAACAAATGACAAGCCACAATTAATTGTTGTATCTGGTGTAGGGGCAGGATCTAATGTAAAAGTTAGATCTTGAGCCTTTACAAACTTTTCAACATCAGTACATGATCCTATCACACCTGTGTCATTATACAAAGTGATGCTAGTCAACCTATGTTCTTTATCATCATTACTTAATAATTTGAATGTAGGTGATTGTCCTGAATCTATAGTTACTTGACTGGTTTCTACACTAAATGATGTGCTTTGTTGTGTAAAAATTTCAGCTAGTGTTATTGATGCAGTACCTAGAACTGGCATTGCACAAATAAGAGGTACACCTACTTTTAAAAATGCATTTTTCATAATATCTCCTATATCGCCATTATATATATATATATAATGAATGTTCCAACAAAATATAAAACATTCATTAAAAAAATCACCACTTAAGGTGATTGTTTTTTAAACTAATTGAATGATTGCCATCTTAGAGTTGTCACCAACACGGTTGTCT
>JAKSUD010000153.1 GCA_024409185.1 archaeon | reverse complement strand
TTTAAAAAAAATATAGAGAAATTAAAAAATTGTAGTAAAAATGTAATACTAATTTATAAAAAAGTAATATTTAAATAATACTTATTACATAAGATAAGATACAAAGGTAATAATTTAAAAAATCATTTAAAGAAGATATTTAAAACCCTAAAAAGGTGAAAAATGTCTTTTAAAGAGAAAATAATTAAAAAAATACAGATAAATAAAAATAATTTAAAAAAATTAACTTGGGATCAAAGTGGACAAGGAGCAGCAGAATATATTTTATTATTTGGAGGAGTTATTGTAATTGCAATAGCAGCAATATTAATTTATAGTTCTTACTTTGGAAATAAAAGTTCTGATTTAAATGCAACACAAGACATTAACACAATTAGAGAAAATCTCACAGGAACTTAAGAGCATAAATAATGATAAAAAAGCTCAAACAAGTGTTGAAATGATTTTATTAATTGGAGCAATATTAACAATAAGTCTAATTACAGGAACATATATTTATAAAATTAACTCAACAATAAATTCTGAATTTAGTGAAATTATTGAAAAATGTAGAACTTCATTAATAAATAAAATTTAATTTATTAACTAACCCCCAGTTAATAAATTCTATAAAATTTTATAAAAAAAAAGATAAAAAAAGATAAAAAATAAGTTAACATAATATTATAGCAAATGTCCTTTACGATTGATTTCTCCTTTTCTAATACGAGTTGAAGAAATTGGAATACCATCATCAGCTAAAACAAAACTAATAACAACAATATCTAAAGGTTTCATACCTTTACTTACTCTTATTTCATTTATTTTAATAGTTGTAGGTTCTGTTTCTTCACTAACAACAATTGCATCATAATCTTCTTCATGAATTGTTGGACCATAAGGATCATCAAGACGAGAAATATGATAATTATCATGTTTAGATTTTAAAAATTCATTAAGATTAGCCATACGATTAGCACAAGAATCTACTTTATGATTTTTATTAGCAAAAACTGAAGAAGTAACTCCAATTTCTACATTTTCACCAATTTCAAAAGCAGTCCCAATTAATTTCCTATGACCATAATGAAACTTATCAAAAGTTCCACCAACAGCAACACGTTTATACAACACCATAATAATCATACTAAATAATTTTAACATATAAAAATTTAATTTTAAATTATTTAAACTTAATGAAAAATTTTTAAAAATTAATAAAATGAATAAAAAAAGAAAGAGTAAATGAAAAATAAATTTACTCTGTAAAGAATGGTGTCATCTCTCTTAAAGCTGCTTGAACGTCTGCTTTATCTCCATAAAGTGCAACAGTTAAATCTGTATCAAACTCCATAATGATACCAAAAACTTCTGCAATTTCTTGAACACGTTCTTCAGCTATTGGATTTTTCATAGTAATTTTTGCATAGGAAAATCCAGGAGGTGGGTTTAAAAGAAACTTAGAACTATGATCAGAGAGTTCATAAACAATTTCTCCCCTGTTAGCTCTATTTAATTTATCTAACCATCCTTGATAATATTCATCACCACAATCTTCTGCAAGAGATAATAAAATTCCTTGAATTTCATTAAGAGCCATATCTGCTCTTGCCATCTCATTAATCATATCTGGATGAGAAGTATCTTTTTTATAAAAACTAATTTGAGATTTGATTAAACCTAAATCTTTATTGATTTTTGCAGGAGTTTCAATCCCTTTCTTTTTCAAATCTGCAGAAAGATTAACAAGAATAATCCAAGATTGTTCTACTGGTAAAACACTCATAAATGTCCTTCCAAAATTTTCAAAGTAGTAACATTTACTTTAGCATCTGCTTCTCTTAATTCTTTTCTAATTTCAGAAACAGAGTTATAAGAATCTAAGAAAAGAACATGATGACTAGTAGTACCCATAATATCCAAAACAGCAATCATATCATCATCTTTAATTTCTCTTTTTTCAATAGCTGCTTTAAATTGAACATATGGTCCAAATTCTTCTGGAAGATCTCTAAATCTAAAAATTCCACTTAATGTTGCAATAAACATAATATCTAATCTCCAATTTTTTTAAATAATAAATATAAAAATTATAAATTTTTTGTAAATTAAATTTTGATAAATATTTTATTAAAAATAAAAATTATTCGAAAGAATATAAATTATTCGAACATATGAAAATTATATACATACAATATCTATTATTTATTTTATAGTATAAAAATATTTAGAAAGTTTTAATAAAATTCAAACTAATTTTTGAAAAAAGTGAGAATATCTACTATTTAAAAATTAAGTTAAAATACTAAATAAATAGCTAAAATAGAGTAAAATTAAGAAAAATAGTTAAAAGTAGTAAAAATAGTAATTAAATAAAAATAGAAAAAAAGAAAAGAGAAAAGTAGTTAGAAACTACTTATTCTTTTGCGATTTTTGCTAATGCAGGTGCTGCATCAATTAATTGAGCGTTTAAAGTTAACTCTTCAGCATCTAATCCCATAGCTAATCCGTATAATTGAGCTAAGTGGAATACAGGGAATGCGAAGTCAGTTCCGTATTTTTCGTTAACTTCAGTTTGACCTACATCAAATTGTAAGTGACAGAAAGGACATACGTTTACAATAGCGTCTACACCAGCAGCAGCCATAGCATCGAGTTTTTCTTTGGTGTAACTTAAAGTTACATCGATATCTCTAGCTCTTAAACCTCCACCAGCACCACAACACATCATTTTGTTGTTGTATGGTACAGATTTAGCACCAGTAATTTCAACTAATTCATCTAAGATGGTTGGGTTTTCTGCGGATTCTTCAATACCTACTTCAGCAGTAGGTTTGAGGAAGTGACAACCGTAGTGTACAGCTACGTTTAAGTCTAAGTTAGTAGTGAATAATTCAGCAATTTTATCAAGACCTACGTCGTTGTATAAAATTTCTGCAAAGTGTCTAACGTTAACGTCACCAGCAAATTGTTTATCAGTAGTTTCAGCTAAGATAGCGTTAATTTCATCTTTTTTAGCTGCGTTTTCTTTTAACATGTCGTTACATTCACGTAAGGATCCGAAACATCCGTTACATTCAGTCATGATGTCTGCACCCATACCTTCTGCAATAGCAATGTTACGTGCAGCGATGGTAGCCCAGGTGGTTTCATCGAAGGAACCGAATACACCAGGAGCAGGACAACAGGAAGCACCTTCCATGTCTTTTAATTCAATGTCTAATTTATCGAATAACATTCTAGTTGCTTTTTCGATACCAGGATAACGGTTGTTC
>JAKSUD010000152.1 GCA_024409185.1 archaeon | reverse complement strand
TAAGAAAAAAAGAAGTTAAAATTTAAACTAATGAAAAGAATAAAATACTTAAATTAAAGATAAAAATAAAATACTATTCAAGCTTAAAAAATAAAAATAAAAAAGTAATAGAGTTTTTTAAACTTTTTAATAGCAAATCAACTATCATAAGATACATTAATAAAATTACAATCCTATTTCTTTAAGATTTAACCTATAAATCATCATAACTTAAATCATCAGACTCACAAGTATATTTTTCTGTGAAATCTAATACTTTATTAGTAAAGTTACCTAAAGGACCTAATTTATCAGCTAATCCTCTAAATTGATTTACATCATCTTTAGATAATGTTCTTAAAACTAAAATCATTACAAAGTAAATTATAATACCTAATATGATTCCAATAATTAATCCAATATTGTTTTCTGGAAGCATAAATGCTGGAAGTATCATAATAATAGATGCAATTGAAACTTTAGCAAAGAATTTATAAGGTAATTTAACTCCAGTTAATTTATTAATAAAGTAAATCATTGGTATCATCATTAAAAAGGAAGCAATTGTAGAAGCTAATGCTCCACCTTCAATTCCATAAAGAGGAACTAAATATAAACCAGCAATAATAGTAATTAAAGCCCCTCCAAGTAAAATATACATTGGAATTCTTGGATTTCCAATACCTTGAACAATACTTGAAGACATTATATAAAATGAATAAAATGACATACCAATAACTAAAATTGAAAGTGCAAGACCTCCAGTAACATAATCAAGATTAGTAAAGTAAACAAGACCTAAAATTTGTTTTGAAAAAACAGCAATTCCTACACACATAGGAATTACAAAAAACATTCCATACTTAAAACTATCTCTCACATATTTAGATAATAATTCTTTATTTTTAGTAGCAAATGCTTCAGAAGCAGCAGGTAAAATAGTAGTTCCAAGAGAAGTTGAAACAATTAAAGGTAATCTTGCAATTGGATCAGCTGCTGTAAAGTAACCAATAAGAGTAGAAGTTAAAAAAACTCCCATAATTAAGGTACAAGCAAAATAAATACCCATTTCTGCAAGTGCTGTAATTGATACAGGTATAGAAAATAATACTAATTTTTTAGCTAATCCTAATTCTTCTTTTAATGAAAACTTAAAATCAGGACTTCTTGGAGGTAAGTATTTACCCATATATTTTTTAAAAATATAAATAGCAGAAACAGAAGCAGCTGCAAAACCAAAAACAGAACCTAAAACTGCACCAAAAGCAGAAAGTCCAATAAGAACAAGTGCAGTTGCAGCTAAAATCATTACAAGTTGTTCAATAGTTCTTGTATAAAGAATATATTCCATTTACACTGATTGGAATGCACCTCTAAATGCACCTACAATAACACTAAAAGGAGTGATTAAACCAACAGCTTGAAGTGGTAAAAGTGCAAGAGGTTTTTTATAAAACTCAAGGGCAATATATGGTGCTGCAATAAAAACCATAACGAATCCAAAAACTAAACCAAGAATAACCATTATCTTTAAAGCTGTAAAAACTGTTTGTCTTGCAAGATCATGTTGTTCTAAAGCATTATACTCAGAAGCATATTTAGCAATAGCAGGAGGTAAACCACCAGCAGATAAAATCTGAAAAATGCCTTGGAAAGGTGTGGCAAGTCCGAAAATACCATATGCTGCAGGGCCTAAAAGAGATGCCATAAGGAAACGGTAGACATATCCCCCTACACGGAAAATGATATTTCCTATAAAAATAATTACACTACCTTTAATTAATTTTGAACTCATTATATCACACAAATATTAAAAAATCTTAAATTCTAAAAAATTTTAAATCTATAACTATTATATAAGATATTGCCAATAACATATATAAACTTAATGATTATAGAAGAAAAATATATTTTGAGCTTATTTTAACTATTTTTTTAAATAAATTTACAACAAATAAAAAAAATATATTAGATAAAAATTTTAAGATATTGTAAAAAATCATAGGTGAAAAAAATTATATCTGATATAAAAATATAAAGATAATTCTATAAAAATACTAAAAATTTTTAAAAGTAATACTTTTTATTAAAAAAAATTATGATAATATCAAAAATTACAAGTTTTAAATTGACATTACAAATGGTGAAATTTGCATATTAAATATTAACATCATGATAACTAATTTACATTATCATTAAAAGCCATAGTGGTTCTAAAATAAGAAAATAATACACTTGAAATATATGTCCTGAAATTAGGGAAAGAGTAAAAACTAAAAAATGATAATATCATAACAACTCATTTTACAGTTGAAATTCATGTCTAAGAGTTGTAAAATTTAAATAAAGAGTAAATAAGTTACAAAATTTAAAATAAAAATATAATTTGAGTTAAATAATAAAAAAGGATAATACCAAGAAAAAATGAGTATAAAATAAATAGAATAAAAAATTAAAAAAAAGAAAAATCTAAAAAGATTAAAAAAATGGAAAAAAGAAAAAAATTAAAAACAAAATTAATTTTAATCTTCAGATGAATCTAAAATAGCATAAGTTTCAATAGCATCTGCAGGTTTTAAATCTTTTTCATCCGGAAGTCTATTAAGAAGACGATCTAAAAAACTCATAGATTTATATCGTTCAATTAATAATCTATAAGCTGTAAGTAAATTATTTTTATCCATAAGATCTTTATGATACTCAGAGAGTTTTTCATTTAATGATTTAATATCTTCATCTTTTGAATGAACTAACTCATCACTACGTAACCTCTCTTTAAGCATATCATCATTAAACTTAATAACATCAGCTTTATTTTCTTTAACTAAAGACATAATTTCCTTATTTTTAACATCAATTTCAGAATTATGTTCTTCAATAATTTTATTAATATTTGAGTTAGCTTCACTATGATTCTCTTTAAGCTTAGAGATAGTATTATTACTATTATCAAGCTGAAGTTTAAGATCCTCAATTTCATTAATAATAGATTCATATTCCTCTAATCTGAGAATCATAATTTTTTCCCCACCTTCAAACTCATCTTTTTTAGATAAGTCTATACGATAGGTAAAACTATTACCTCTCTTATATTGTTTTACTTCTTTTTCTAACATAGTAAATACCTTCAAAGAAAAATAATTCTATTAATTATATAATATATGATAACTCATTGCATATAAAGTTGTCTTAAAAATTAAGTGAAAATAAGTAATTGATGATGAATTAAAAAGAAATAATAGGTTTATAGATGAAAATAAAAAAATATAGAAAATACAAAGATAA
>JAKSUD010000151.1 GCA_024409185.1 archaeon | reverse complement strand
AATTCATAAAATTAAAGGTTTAGATCTTTTAGTAAATGCTTTTAAAGAATTATTAGATTCAGAAAAAATAGCTTCAGGTTCGACAAAAGAATCTATTAAATTAGCTATTGTTGGTCCTGATGATGGATTTTTAGATGAATTAAATAATCTTATTTTGGAATTAGATATTAAAGATAATGTTATAGTTACAGGTCCTTTGTATAAAGAAGAAAAACAAGAAGCATTAGTTGATTGTGATTTATTTGTCATGCCTTCACAATATGAATCTTTTACAACAAGTGGTCTTGAGGCAATGGCTTGTTCTAAACCTATTGTTTTAACTAAAAATAATCATATTCACAATTGGGTTAATGGAAATGTTGGACTTTCTTGTGATTATGATGTAAATTCACTTAAATTAGCTATCGAAAAAGTTTTATTCGATGAAGAACTTTCATTTAAATTTGGCCAAGAAGGTCTTAGATTAATTAATGAAAAATATAATTGGGATGTTATTAATAATCAAATAATTAATATTTATAAATCTATTTCTAATGATTAATTCTAATTTTTAAACATTTCTTAACGTTTAATTTTAGCTTGATTAAGTTCATGGTTAATATTTTTTTAAAGTTTAATTTTAGCTTGATTAAGTTCATGGTTAATATTTTCTTATTTAATTACGAGATATTGTTGATATTTTTTTAACTTAATTATTATTTTACTTTTATTTTTCATAATGCTAATTTTTTAAACTTTTTTTATTCATTTTAACAGCTTATTTATGTTTTAATATAATACTATTTAAATCTAATAAAAAATATAATATATACATTTATAAAAATAAACATTATTATTTAAGGCATTTAGTTAATGACAATTTTTATTATTATTTATTATTAGTTATTATGGGGATTAAGATGAAAGTTGTAGTATGTAAGAACTGCGGTGCAAAGTATCAGTTAGATGATTCTGATGATATTAATTCATTTGAATGTTCTATTTGTACTGGTAGTTTAGAAGAACTTGATGGTTCTAATAAAACTAAAAATTCACAATATAATGATTCTGAAGGTTATGAAAATAGTTATAATCAAAATTATGAATCTGACTCTGTAATTGTATGTTGTCAAAATTGTGGATTAAAGTTTAAATTGGATAAAAGTGAGGATATTCGTGAATTTGAATGTGTTAGCTGTGATGGTTCTTTAAGATATTTGGATGATGAATTAAATGAACTTTATGGTTTAAGCCCTTTATCTGAAATAGTTGATGATCCTAATCATGAAGTTGAAATCATTGATGAAAATGAAAACATAAATTCTTCTATTTTTAATTCTTCTTTTGATTCAACAACTGATGAGATTGTTGTTGAGCATGGTGTTCCTGAGTCTGGTTTGGTTGATGAGATTGTTGTTGAGCATGGTGTTCCTGAGTCTGGTTTGGTTGATGAGATTGTTGTTGAGCATGGTGTTGATGAAATAGATGTGGTTGAAGAATCTAATGTAGAAACTATTGAAAATCCAATTCATGAAGTTGAAGTTGTGGACGGGTTTGAAAAAGTTGAAGTAGAATCTCTTGAAGAAAATGTTGATTCTAATTTAGATTCTGAAGTTAGTGCTAAATCTGAAGAAGATAATGAAGAAGTTATTGATAATAATGTAGCTACTGTGGCTACTTCTGCGGTTACTACTGGTGCAGCAGCTATTTCTGAAAATATTAGTGGTTCTGAAAATACTGCTGATGATTCTAATATTATTAAAAGAACTAATAAAGAACCTAGATCTTTACATAGAAAACCTTTATCTCAAGAAGAAAATAATAAAATAAATGAGAGTAAAAATACTTTGACTTTTAATAGCATTGAAGAATATGAAGAATATAAATTAGCGCTTTTTAGAACATATGATACTTTAAAAGAATCCCTTAAAAAAGAATATATTTCTGATTTAGATAAACAAGTTTCTTCTCGTTCTAGACGTCCTGTAATTAATAAGCAAGATTCTAATATTTCTCCTCAAATGGAATATGGTGAAATGTCTTATAAAAATCTTGTAAAATCAAGAAAAGAACCAACTAGTAAAACATATTTAATCCCTATTGTTATTGGTATTGTAGTGATTATTGCAGGAATTGTTATTTTTATTTTAACTAAACAAATGCTTATATTAATTCTTCTTGCATTAGGTATTCTTCTCATTGTATTGGGAATAATAATGAATATTAATAAAGAAGGGGCTGAAGTTAGAAGTAAAATTATTCGTGAAAGATTAGAAGAACTTCCTGAAGACTTTTATTTATTCTATTTTACAAAACCTCCTTATGCAAAAGATGGTTTAAATCATGTTGTTGTAGGTCCTACTGGAATATATACTATATTAACTCAAAGGTATGCTTCTAAAGAAGATAAAAATAAACAAAGGGCTGATGCTGAAATTGATGATTTGATTGCAGGTCCTTCAGATATTA
The DNA here is from genome assembly GCA_024409185.1 of archaeon. Classification (GTDB taxonomy): domain Archaea; phylum Methanobacteriota; class Methanobacteria; order Methanobacteriales; family Methanobacteriaceae; genus Methanobrevibacter. The sequence goes on along the minus strand of JAKSUD010000151.1, from coordinate 818 downwards.
AAAATTATATGGATAATCGTAATAGGTTAGAACTTACTGATGGCTATGATGATAATCAAACAAGATTCCAATTTGGTAATGAAGAAATACAATTTGATTATAATAGTAAAATCAAACATAAATCTTTAACTTTAAATGAAGACTTAGCTATTTTCTTAGATAAAAGTGGATTTAGTGGGGTTTATATAGAACCTCTTATTGGTTTTATAAATAATGATGTTGCTATTATTAATGTAGTTTTAACAAATGAAGATTTATTCATGGATGAATTATTAAATAAAATTGCAAATGGTCCAAGAAGATTAGATTCATGGACTGTTATGAGAATTGCAGGATTATTATCAAAATATTCTGTTAATTGTGCATTAGAAAATTAATTTTTAAAATTTTAGATAAATTTTTAGAATTAGTTTTATACTAATTCTACTATTTTTATTTTTTTATTTTTTTATTTAATTAATTTTTAAATTTTAATTTATTTACTTTTATAAATATGATTTTGGTGTTATGATGAGTTTACTTTCACTTAAAAGACGTAAATATAAATCTAAAGTTACACGAGTAGCTAAATCTTATGGTAAAGATTTGTCTGTTAATGGTTATTCTTATGTTACTAAAAATACTATTTTAGGAAATAATGTAAATTTTAATGGAATTGCTATGCAAGGTTCTGCTCCAATTATTATTGGTGATAATTTTCACTCTGGAATTCAATGTATGATAATTACAGATACTCATAATTATGAAGGTGAAGCTATTCCTTATGATAAAACTGTTATTTCAAAAGAAGTAGTTATTGAAGATAATGTGTGGTTAGG
>JAKSUD010000150.1 GCA_024409185.1 archaeon | reverse complement strand
TTAGAGATTAAGTTAAACCTATTTAATAAAATGGAACAGATATAATGAAATTAGTAATACAAAGAGTTTCCAAAGCAAGTGTAGAAGTGAATAATGAAATTGTAGGTCAGATTGATAAAGGACTTATGGTTTTAATTGGAATTAAAGATTCAGACACTACTCAAGAAGCAGATTATTTAATCAATAAATTATTAAAAATGAGAATCTTCCCAGACGATGAAGGAAAAATGAATAAATCTGTTAAAGATGTTGATGGAAAACTTTTATTAATTTCTCAATTTACATTATACAGTTCTCATAAAAAGCATAGGCCATCATTCCATAAAGCAATGAATTTTAAAGATGCAGAAGAATTATATGATTATTTCTGCAACAAATGTGCTAAAGAAATAGTTACTGAAACAGGTTTATTTGGAGAATATATGAATGTAAAACTTGTAAATGATGGACCTGTAACAATAGTAATTGAAAAAGATTTTAAAGGTAATTAAAAAGAATTTAAAGTTTAATTAATCTAACTTAAAATATTCTTCATTATTATCTACCCACTCTTTAAATGCCTCATTAACTGCCTTTGTATACCATCCTTGAGAAAAATTAAATTTTGCAGCAGCAATTTTTCTAAATTTTAAATCAATCTCACAATCAACTAAAATTGTTGATTTCCTTTTATTTTTTTTATTAGAATTATCTCTCATAAAACCACCAGAATGAATTATAAATATTAAGTTAAAACTAATAAAAAAGTTTTACTCAAAAATAATATCAATTTTGAAGTTAAAGAAAAAACTTTTTATAAATTAATAATTTTTAAATGAAATTAAAAAAATACTAATAACTTCTAAAAAGCATAACAAAGAGAAACAATTTTATAAAATTAAAGTAAGATTGCTATTAAATAAAAATATATTGATAAAAATAAAAGAATATTTCTAATTTAAAATATATGTTATAACTACAATAACATAAATTTTATAAATAATAAAAATATAATATAAAAATATTAAACATTGTTCAATTAATAAATTGTGCATGTTAAAAAATAGTATTAAGAAGTGAAACCTATGTGTGCTAAGAAAAAAGAAGAAATAGTCCAATTAGATGAAACTGACATTAAAATTCTTAAAATTATTAATGACGATTTTAGAATCTCATACAGACAAATTTCTCGCGATTTAGGAATTTCTGTTGGTACTGTTCACAACCGTATCGACAAAATGTTAAAATCTGGAGTTATTGAAAAATTTGCACCAGTATTAAATCACAGAAAATTAGGATACCAATTTACTAGTATCATTGGAGTAAAAGTAAATGGTGGCGAACTTGAAAGTTGGGAAAATAAAACTGCATCTAACAAAAATATTGTAGGAATTTATGATGTTACTGGAGAATATGATGCAATTTTAATCGCTAAATTCAAAGATACTGATGAATTAGATGTATTCCTCAAACAATTACTTAAAGAACCAAGTATTGAAAGAACTTACACCCAAACCGTTCTTAATGTTGTAAAAGAAGATATGGGTTCTGCAAATATACTTTAATTAAATTTAAAATAAGTTATATTTATAATTTAATATCTAAAGAAAATTAAATTTATAAATTTAAAAAAATAAAAAACAAGTTAGTGATAAAATGGCAGTTTGTTTCCCTGATACTCAAGGTAATGCTCCTCGTATAGCAATCCATTTGAGTAGAGTAGGAGTTACAGGAGTTAAAAAACTTGTAAGCCTAGAAAGAGAGGGTAAAAGACCAATTATATTAGTACCTACTTTTGATGCTTTTGTAGATTTACCAAGCAATCAAAAAGGTATTCATATGTCTAGAAGCCCTGAAGCAATAAGCGAAGTTGTAGACGAAGTAGTTTCTAATTCCACTATTGGAGTTGAATCTATTTGTGCAAATATTGTAAAAAGAATGCTTGAAAAACATGAATATGCTGCTCGTGTTGAAATAAATATGACTAGTGAGTACATGTTTACAAGAGAATCTCCAGTTACTCAAAAAGAATCCCAAGAAATGGCTAAATTAATAGCTAATGCTGTTGGTGTTCGTGACGAAAATGGAGAAATTACAATACGCAAAAGTATAGGTGCAGAAGTAATTGGAATGACTGTTTGCCCATGTGCTCAAGAATCTGTAAGAGAAGCAGATAGACTTAAATTACTTGAATTCTTAGATGAAGATACTTGTAATAAAGTTTTAGATACTGTAACTTTCGCTTCCCATAACCAAAGAGGTGTAGGAACTATTCTTATTGAAGTTCCAGAACACCAAAATGTTAAAGGGGAAAAAATTATTGAAATCATTGAAAGTTCTATGAGTTCACCAGTTTGTGGACTTTTAAAACGTCCTGATGAAAATGCAACTGTAATGAATGCTCACAAAAACCCTGTTTTTGTTGAAGATTGTGTTAGAAATATGGTTGAGAAGATTCTTGAAGAATATTCAAACCTTCCAGATGATACTTTAATTACTTTTAGACAAGTAAACCATGAAAGTATTCACAGACACAATGCATTCGCAGAAAAAGTTTCTACATTAGGAGCATTAAAAGAAGAACTTAATTGGAAAGAATAAACTCTTTCCATTTTCTTATTTTTTAAAATATAAATAATACTTTTTTTATAAAAAATTATTAATAATAAAATAAACTAATCTTAACATAATTATAATTTATAAAAATCAATATTTTATAATAATTAAAAAAATTTAAAAATAAATTAAAGTGATATGATGGGACATTTATTACCAAAAATTACAGGACAAGTTATTGGACATTTTAATGCATACAAAGGATCAAGAGCGGCTTATAGTAGTGATAAAATACTTATTGTAAGAGGAATGTCTGCAGATAATATTAAACTTGAAGAAATGGCTGATAAAATAGATGAATTAGAAAAAATCCTTCAAGCTGAAGAAATTAAAATTGACAGTGATGCAGGAAAAAACTTTATTGAAAAAGTAGACACTCAACTTAGAGAAGCTATGAACATTGATTCTGCACCAGATACTGGTGGAATAAACAGAATGGCTAAAGAATTAGAATCAATGGGATTACAAGTAGAAACAAGATTATTCAAAATGAAACATGCAACTGCATTTGTAGCTATTTGGAAAGATAAATCTGGTTTTGGACCACTTTATGTTGAAATTACTGTTTCAGACACTGATGTTTAATTTATAGTTACTTGGTGAGAAAATGACATTACCACAAATTGATTTAGAAAATATAACTAAAGAAGACATAATGTTTATATTAAATGCTAAAAG
>JAKSUD010000015.1 GCA_024409185.1 archaeon | reverse complement strand
TAATTTTATGAATAAATATTAAAAAAGAGGTAAAAAAAATAAAAAAGTAGGCAGACAAATTAGGATTTGTCGTCCTAAGAGAAACTTATGAAAACAAAATAAAAAAAGATAAATTGAGATTTAATAATATAAAATAAGCTCAAAATACTAAAATAAATAAAATAAATTAAAATAAAGTTAGGCAGACAAATAATAATTTACCTTCCCAAGAAAAAATGAAAAAATTAATAAAAAATTCTAAAGGATTTATGATTTTAATAAGTTAAAAAATAAAAATATTTAAGAAATAAAAATAAAATTATAAACATTAAATGGAGGTAAATTATGAAAATTCAAAAGAAAAGTTTTTTAGTAATATTACTTATTTTAATTATTGGAATTGGAATTATATCTGCAAGTAGTGGATATACAGGAACTGGTTTTTCACATAACATTCCATTTTCAAAATATTCAAGTCTTTCAGATAATGATATTTTAAATAAATATACTGATACAAACTGTGTAAAAGAAGTAAGTGGTATCTGTACAAAAGTTGTTGATGGAGATACAATTTATGTAGAAGGTGTTGGAAAAATTCGTTTTGTAGGAGTTAATACTCCAGAACGTGGTGTAGAAGGTTATCAAACATCAAAAGACTTTGTTAAAAAATTATGTTTAAATAAAGAAGTTAGTATTGATATTGATGATAAAAAAAGAAATGATCGATATGGTAGAACTTTAGGTGTTGTTATTGTAGGTAATAAAAACCTTAATGAAATGCTTTTAAAAGAGAATCTTGCTGAAATTATGTATATGCCCCCAAGTGAGTTCTATCCATATAATTGGGCACCAACTTCTGCAGTTTATAAAAATTTAGAGAAAAGTCAAACTACAAGTTATTCAAGTAGTTCCATAATGACAACTAGTTCTAGTAGTTCAAACAGTTATGATTCTGGAAATTATGTAGCAAGTGCAAATTCCAATAAATTCCATATTTCAAGTTGTAAGTGGGCTAAAAAAATATCAGAGAGTAATAAAATAACATTTAATAGTAGAGATGAAGCTATTAATCAAGGATATCAACCATGTAAGGTTTGTTGTCCTTAAATTTTAAAAAAAAGAAAAAAGGTTAATTAGCTATTCTAAAATAAATAAAGAATAGCTATTTTATAATTTAATTAAAAATTTCTACGATTCCTAGAATATCTTGTATCTACTCTTTCTTCAACAACAATAGTTCTAGAAAGTTTATCTAAAATTCTAACATTTCCAGATAATTTACCAAGAAGAATGTCTAAAATAATAGGTAACCAAAATATTTTAGAAAGAGATCTAATAAATGCTTGAGTGTAAGAAATTTTACCATATCTATAACGATATCCTCTAAGAGGAGAAACAACTTGAATAAACATTAATCTTTTACCAACAGTTGCACCAATACTCCCTTCCATGATAGTAAAATATAAAATTATTATAAATGGAAGGATGAAAATTGCATATTGATAAACTCCAAACATATTGAAATAATTTATAGCAAAATATGCAATATATGCTAAAATCCACATAAATGCAGAAACTACAAAAAAATCAATAATATATGCATATGCTCTTTTTTTGAATAATCCCATAATTTCACCTACATAATTAATAATTTCATGAATATAATAATTTAAAATATTAACATACACGAGGAACTGGATCTGCAATAGGAGTTTCTAAAATTCTAACTCCTCCAATAGCAGTTTCAATTAAAACATGATTATCATCAGTAACTTCACCAATAATAGCTGCATTTTTACCATATTTATCAGTTTTAATAGCTGCTAATACTTCTTCAGCTTTATCTGCTTTAACACCCATTAATACTTTTCCTTCATTAGCTACTTCATAAGGGTCAATACCTAACATATCAGAAACTGCTTTAACTTCTTCTCTTACAGGAATTGCATCATCTTGGAGTAAAATTCCAACACCAGATTTTCTTGCCATTTCATTAATACAGTTAGCTAAACCACCACGAGTAGGGTCTTTCATAGCAGTAACTCCACCAACAGCAAGAGCTTTTTCAATAATTCCCCACATTGGAGCAACATCAGACTCAAGAGTAGTTTCAAAACCAAAACCTTCTCTAAAGGACATTAAACTCATACCATGGTCTCCAACAGTACCAGTTATAATTATTTTATCTCCAACTTCAAGAGTAGAATCTTTAACAACTTCTCCTTTTTTAGCTATTCCAATACCAGTGGTAACAATTACAATACCATCAAGTTTATCTTGTTCCATAACTTTAGTGTCTCCTGTAATTACAGCAACATCAGCTTCTTCACAAGTTTCACTCATAGATTTAACGATTTTATCTAAATCTTCTATTGGAAAACCTTCTTGTAAAATCATAGCATTAGAAATAGCTAAAGGTTTTGCACCCATAACTGAAACATCATTAATAGTTCCAGCAGCAGAAATTCTTCCAATGTCCCCACCTGGGAAGAATAACGGATTTACAGTGTGTCCATCAGTAGTGACAACAATTTCATAATCTCCTAAAGGTATAGTTGCACCATCATCTAATGCATCTAATCCTAAACCACCCTCAACAGCTTTTTTAGATAAATTATTAAGGATAGTTTCTGAGATTAAATTTCCCATAACTTCTCCACCAGCACCATGTGACATTCCTATTTTCATAATATCTCCTTAATTTAATAATTGATAAATTAATAAGTTTAAAAATAAACTAATTAAAATTTAATATGTTTTATAAATAATTGATAAATTAATAAGTTTAAAAATAAACTAATTAAAATTAAAAATACTAATAAAATTAAAAAATAAACATTAAAAACTTAATAACATTTATTAAACACTTATTATATAAATAGAATTAATGTTTTTATTAAATGACTTAATTTTTTATTAAGTAATATACTAAGAGGAAACAACAATGGTTGAATTAGATTTAAGTAAATATGGAATCATAAATAAAGAAGATATTATTTATAATCCTTCATATGAATTATTATTTGATATGGAGTTAAAAGAAGATTTAGATAGCTATGAAAAAGGAGAATTGACTAATTTAGGAGCAGTTAATATTAAAACAGGTATTTTTACTGGACGTTCTCCTAAAGACAAATATATTGTAATGGATAACCAAAGTAAAGACACTGTTTGGTGGACTTCTGAAGAATATGAAAATGATAATCATCCTATGAGCGAAAAAACTTGGGAAATTGTTAAAGAAATAGCTATTAAAGAATTATCTAATAAAAAATTATTTGTAGTAGACTCATTTTGTGGTACAAACAAAGACAGCCGTATGGCAATCCGTTTTATTATGGAAGTAGCATGGCAAACTCATTTTATTAAAAATATGTTTGTTACTCCTACAGAAGAAGAATTAGCTAATTTTGAACCAGATTTTGTTGTTTACAATGCTTCTAAAGCTAAAGTTAAAAATTATAAAGAATTAGGTCTAAATTCAGATACTTGTGTTGCTTTTAATATTTCAAGCCATGAACAAGTTATTATTAATACTTGGTATGGTGGAGAAATGAAAAAAGGAATATTTTCAATGATGAATTATTACCTTCCTTTAAAAGGTATTGCATCTATGCATTGCTCTGCAAATACTGATTTAAATGGTGAAAATACAGCAATATTCTTTGGACTTTCAGGAACTGGAAAAACCACATTATCAACTGATCCTAAACGTTTACTTATAGGAGATGATGAACATGGATGGGATGATAATGGAGTATTCAATCTTGAAGGAGGTTGCTATGCTAAGGTAATTAATCTTGATAAAGAAGATGAACCAGATATTTATAATGCAATTAAAAGAAATGCTCTTTTAGAAAATGTTATTGTAAATGATGGAATAATCGATTTTAATGATAAAAGTATTACAGAAAATACTCGTGCATCATATCCTCTTGAACATATTAAAAACATCGCAGATCAAAATTCAATAATTCCTCCTGCAGAAAATGTTATTTTCCTCTCAGCAGATGCATTTGGAGTTCTCCCTCCAGTATCTATATTAAGCCCAGAACAAGTTAAATACTACTTTTTATCAGGATTTACAGCTAAATTAGCAGGTACAGAACGTGGAATTACAGAACCAGTTCCAACCTTTTCAGCATGTTTTGGACAAGCATTTCTCGAACTTCATCCAATAAAATATGCTCAAGAACTTGTTAAAAGAATGAAAGAAAATAATACTCAAGGATATCTTGTAAATACTGGATGGAATGGAAGTGGAAAAAGAATTTCTATTAAAGATACTCGTGGAATAATCGATGCAATTCTTAATGGAAATATAAAAAATAGTCCTACAATGAAAATACCTATATTTAACTTAGAAATTCCATTAGAACTTGAAGGTGTTAATACAAATATTTTAAATCCTCGTGACACTTATACAGACCCTACTGAATGGGATGAAAAGTGTGAAAAATTAGCAAAAATGTTTATTGATAACTTTAAGAAATACGAAAATAATTCAAAGGTTAAAGAATTAAGAAATGCAGGGCCACAATTATAAAAACCCTGTATTTAACTTTTATTAATCACTAATTTTAAAATAAGTTAAATATTAAAAAAACTATTGATTTAATAGAATAAAAAGATTACTTTTAGAATAAAGAAATTAATTCTTAATCATACGAACAAAATAAATTAAACTAAAAAAAAGAAAAAATAATAAGAGTTTTATCTATAATAAAACTCCGTTAATAACACCATCTTGACCAGGTCTAGAAGTTACTTTAGCTTTACCAGCAGCAGTATCTACAATAGCACCTTTAGTGATGATATTACGTCTTACGTAGTTTGGGTTTGCAGCGTTTTCAACTACACCGTAGATTTCTACAGTTTGAGCTTTACCGTCAGCATCAATAACATTAATTTTATTATCTTGAGCTAATCTGAGTTTTTCGTTTCCACCACGAGTTCTGATTTTTCTTAAGTTTTTGTCACCTAATTTAGTTTCAGCAGATTCTCTACCTAACTCAGCTTTTCTTTTTCCACGATTTGCAACTCTTCTAGCACCAGATGGGGATCTGGTAGATTTTCCTTGACAAATTGCCATAACAATATCTCCTTAAATTTTTCGTAACAATGCAATTATAATTTTTTTAATAAAAAATCAAACTTCATATACTTTTTTAAAGTTTAATAAAAATTTTAATGCATAAGCATTTTAAATTATACCAATATCAAATAAGTTTTTTACCGCACACTTATTTGAAGTATATAATAATAAGCAAGTTAATTAATGATTCTTATTGCAAGATTAATATAAGAACATACTATATTTATATATAAAATTATATATAAAGCTAACTATTATTAATATAATATTTACTCAAAAATTATTTAAAAAACTCAAAAATTATTTAAAAAAGAAGATTTAAAAATATAATTAAAGAATAAAATATTCTTAAAAATATTCTAAATATTATAATCTTAATAAAACCTAATAAAAATCTAATTTAAGGTGTAATGATGAGTGAAATTATTGAAAGTCCAGAACAAATAGCTATTGAAAAAGAAATAAGAGGACAAGTAAATGAATTTTTAAGCTATTTTAATGGTTCATTACCAGATAGTATGGAATTAGAATTTGAAGGATTTTATAGAAGAGGTTTCTTTGTAAGTAAAAAAAGATATGCTGTTATTGAAGATGGAACAATTATAGCTAAAGGATTAGAACTTGTAAGAAGAGATTGGGCTCCAATAGCTAAACAAACCCAAGAAGATATATTAATGGCTATCTTAAATGAAGGTAATGTTAAAAAAGCAGAAAAGATTATTAAAAAAGTTTTAAAACAAATTAAAACTGGAAATATTGATAAAAAAGAGCTTGTTATTCATACCCAAATTACAAAAAAACTCGAGGATTATAAACAAATTGGCCCTCATGTAATAGCTGCAAGACAATTAGAATCTAATGGAATACGAGTTGGAAAAGGAACTATTATTCAATATATTGTTAGTAAAGGAAAAGGATCTATTAGTGAGAGAGCTATTGCTTACGAGTATAGTGAAGGTATAGAATATGATGTAGATTACTACATTAATAACCAAATCATACCTGCAGTTTCAAGAATGATGGAACCTTTAGGATATACAAAAGAAAACTTACTTGAACTTGCAGAAGGAGAAAGACAACAAAGTTTAGATGCTTTCTTTTAAATATTTAAGTTATAAATCTTTTAATTTATAAATATTTAAAGTATAAATTCAGAAAATTAAAAGGTATTATATACTTTTAAAAACATAAATATCATTAGTTAATTCTAAACTTAAAAAATAAATTAAAATTCAAAAATGGTGCAAAAATGGATAAAGCTGTATTTTTTGATATCGATGATACTCTTTTAAATACATCAGGTTTTGCAGATATTGCAAGAAGAGCTGCTGTTGAAGCAATGTGTGATAATGGATTACCTGTTGAATATGATGAAGCATACGATATGTTAAAATCAATTATTAAAAATAAAGGATCAAACTATGGAGGACATTTTAACCTCTTAACTAAAGAACTTTTAGGTCAAGATGATCCTTTCCTTATAGCATTAGGTATGACTACTTACCATAATGTTAAATTCTCACTTTTAAGACCATTTCCAAGAACAATGGCAATATTAATTTATCTTAAAAGTAAAGGATATCGTTTAGGTGCTATTACTAACGGAAGAACAATTAAACAATGGGAAAAACTTGTTAGAATGGGAATTCACCACTTTTTTGACATTGTTATTACTTCAGAAGAAGTAGGGGTTGAAAAACCAGATCCTCAAATTTATAAAGAAGCTTTAAGAAGAATGAGATGTGAAGCATCTAAAAGTATTATGGTTGGAAATAAGTTAGATGTGGATTGTATTGGTGCTGTTAATGCGGGAATGAATGCAATTTTAGTTAACTCTACATTAACTGATGAAGAAAAAGAAAGAGTAAACAAAGAAGATATTAATATTATTGTTTTAGATAACATTTCTGATGTTGATACTATTTTATAAATTATCTTTAAAAATTAAATTTAATTACTTTATACTATTATGATTATATAGAAGAGTAAAATAATAGTAAAATTATGCCTAATTGTGGAAAAGAAAACAAAAATTCCTTTAAATTTTGTGAAAATTGTGGTCATAAATTTGAAGAATTTAATAATGTAAATAATATTAATATTAACATTAATACAAGTAGTTCTAATAGCACTAACAATAAAAAATCAGCACAATTTTGTAAATATTGTGTATAAATATTTATTAATAATTTAAAAAATTAGTAAATACCCATTTAACATTTGGTGTTGAGGATACAGCAAATAACAGTGAATACTTCTAATGTTATAAGTTAATCTCTAACTTCACAATTTAATAAAACCTATCCATTAAATAATGAATAGGATAATGAATAATTATCCATTAAGTTTAAACTCATGATGAACATTTTGTTCTCTTACTTCAATATAAAGAATACCTTTTTTAACATCCCCTACAGATTGATGGATACTATGGAAACTAAATCCTCCTTTATCACGATTAAGATACATCTCATAGAATACATCTTGAATTTTTTTAAATTCAGAAACATTAGAATCAAGAGTTAAATTAGGATTATAGAAGAATTCAGAACACCACATAGGATTAGTTTCTGTTTTAAATGCATTAGTATATTTAACTTTATGTAAATTATTAAAGCAATCACATACACCATTTAAATTATCATAATCTGCTGCAACAAGATTATATCTTTCTAACCCATCATCATGAGGGGCAATATTTGATAATTCAGTTACTTTACCTTCATCAGTTACAGGGGTTGGAACAGTACCATTTTCTCTAAAATGAACTCCTTCAATGTAAAAGTTAGTCATCATAGGATGTTCATTTATTTCAGCTTTACCATTCATAAATTCTACAATATAAGCTTGACCTTTTTTATCAGTTATTAATAAGTTAAGAGCTTTATTATCTGCACTATAAACATAACAATAGTCTCTAAGATATTCTGCTGCTTTTTTAGCATCATCAAAGTGATCTAAACAATATCTTGGCAATATTATATTAGGGATTTTTTCTTTTGATTCAACAGCTGCAACAGAATTAGGATTAGCATCATCAAGTGGGACAACATTATATTCACAAGTAAGTCCTGCTTTATTAGTACCATCCATTGTATAGAATGGAGCTATTTTCATCCAATCAGTATGATTATCAGTACCATTAACTATTTCAGTACATATATCTTTAGTCATATTAGGGAATGATACAACAGCCAAACTATCATATTTTTCACCGTTTACATGCATTACAATTGTTGATGCATTATCATAAACCTAATCATAATTTCTTCCAAGGCCCCATTTTTAGTAAAACCAGTACACCCACCATCATATTTAGGTTTATGTATACTTCTTGAAGAATTAGATTGATAAACAGTATATTCATCAGCATATAAATCTCCACCATTATCTGGATATGGTCCAACACCAACAGTAGTCATATTTGCAAAAAATTCATAAGCATAATCCAAATTTTGAGCATCACATTCAAACAAGTAAGAATCAACTTGTGTCATATTATAAGGATTATCCACACTACTATAACCATCTACCATAACAAGCCCTAAAAAAAGAGCAACAACAATAATTAAAGTAGCAATTATAACATAAATTACTTTAAATTCCATACTTATAATCTCAAACATATTAATTATATATGCATAGAAAATAATAAAAAGAACAAAATAGATAAATTTTAAATAAATTCATTAAATTAAAATATTATGAAATAACTCATTAACAAATCATTATATTTTTTTAATTTTAAAAAACAGGATGAATCACGATTAGTTTATTCCAAAAATTATTATTAATTTGTTTATAGTTATAATAAACTTTTTAAAACAAACTTAAAAATTATATTTAATTAAAAAAAAAGTTTTCATGTTAAATTACTAATTTTGGAATCTTGTTATATCCTAAAAAATATTAAAAAGAGTATAGCTAAAATTTCCTTTTTTAATCAATATGGGTGAATAAGAAAAGAAATATTATATTTCTTTGATTATGGGGAGTGTTAATGAAATTTGATTTAAGGAGTTAAAATCAAATTTAATAATTTAGGACGGGTCACAATTAGTTTATTCCAAAAATATTATTAAATAAACTTTTTAAAATAAAAAACTTATATTTAATTAAAGAAAGTTCATATTAAATTACTAATTTTGGAATCGTGTCACATCCTGTAATTGAATTTTAAAACATCATAACTTCAGTGCAGAAAAAATCTTATGTTTTTATTTAAGTTATGATAAATCTTTGTATATTGCTTATTATATTTAAATATTTCTATTTTTATCCATTTAGTTGCTTAAACAAGAACAGTTAGTGATTAAAATAAGTTTTAAAAGACACACGATAATTTATTTGTCTAAACAAATAAAAAAAAATAGAAAAAATAGAAATAATAATTATTGAAACATTCAATAAGAGAGATTATAATATAATAAAATTATCTCCTCTCTTATGATAGTAATCTATAAACTAATATTAATAATTATTTAATTTAATAAATAATGATTTTTTAATAAATAATATTTTTAGATTTTAATTACTTTAGCAAGGGATCTTGCAGCTATTATCTTAATAATATCTCCAATTATAAATGGAATAAGACCCATCATTAATAATTGTGGAATGGATAATAAAATTCCTTGATTAAAGTAAGTATAAATTGCAAGCCCAATTAAACCTGGAATGTAAATACAAGCAAAATAAGCCATTATAGTTCCAAGTGGTTTATGTATTTTAGATAAATTTTGAATGAAATAACTTAAGAATACAAACCCTATTAAATATCCTCCATTTGCACCTAAGATAACATCTATACCTCCATTCAAACCAGCAAACCATGGTATTATAGTAATTCCAAGTAAAATATATAAAATTTGACTTAATGCACCGTATCTTTTTCCAAGCACTAAACCAGCAGTTAAAACAGCAAAAACTTCCCCAGTAATTGGAACAGGTGTCCATGGGAGAGGTATAATAACTTGTGCCGTAATACCTGTAATACAAGCCATTAAAACAGCTAAGAATGCTTTGGTAGTATTTGTAGAATTTTGAATTCTATCATAATAATTCACAACACTCATTTAAATCCCACCATATAATTTTTTTCATAGATTTAAGTTCTTATTTACCTAAAGAGAAGTTGTATAATAATATATAATATATATTCTCTTTAAGTAATTTGTAAAATAATATTTTTATAGGTTGTAGAGTTTTTTATAAACAGATTTATTAACTTGGTATCCTGCTATAACTACATAATTAGGTAATACACCTTGATTTTTTCCTTTAAATGCAATAATTCTTTCCTTACCATCTTTAATTAAATGTAAGTTTAAGAAATCATTTAACTTAAAGGAAGTTTTACCACATTGAATAGTTTTTGGATTTTTATTATGCTGTTTTATATAATTATCAAACTCTTTTATTGCTTTTTTAACATTAACATAAATAATGTTTTTAGCTTTTAATTCAGCATTAATAGCTTCTAAATTTTCAACCTCTTTATTTAAATAATCAATTTTATTATTTAAATCACTAATCTCTTTATTTAAATTATCAATCAATTCAGTTTTATTTTTAAGTTCTTCTTCTATTGATTCTGTATTTTTCTTTGATTTTAAAAGTTCTTTATACAACTCTTCTTTTTCAATACGTATTTTTTCCTTTTCACCATTTGCTTTATCTTTTTCAAGATGAGCTTTTTCTAATTTCACCCTTAACTCATTAATAGTATAATCACGAATAGTTAACTCATCTTCCAAATCATTAATCCTATTATTCAAAATTTCATTATTAGCTTTCAAATCATTAATCCTATTATA
>JAKSUD010000149.1 GCA_024409185.1 archaeon | reverse complement strand
AAATGTATAACTGAATTAGACCCTTATGTACCAGGTAGGTCTAAAGAAGAAATAGCTCAAGAATTTGGAGTTAAAAAAGAAGATATTCTTAAATTAGGATCTAATGAAAATCCATGGGGTCCTTCTAAAAAAGCTGCAGAAGCAGTTAAAGAAGCAGTTTTAGATATTAATCGTTACCCTGAAACTAATTTAAAAGATCTTGAAAAAGCATTTGCAGAATACTCTGGAGTAAATCCTAATCAAATAATTATTGGTGGAGACGGTGCAGATGAAATCATTGATGTTCTTGCTAAAACATTTATAAATCCTGGTGATGAATTTATAGTACCTTTACCTTCTTATATGTATTATGAATTTTTATTTAAACCATACGGAGCTATTCCTCACTACGCAGTATGGAATGTTGAAGAAAATAGCTTAGATTTAGACTCTGTTCTTGAAGCAATTAATGAAAAAACAAGAATGATTTTCTTATGTTCTCCAAATAATCCAACTGGAGGAATAGTAACTGAAGAACAATTTAGAGCAGTTCTTGAAAAAATAAAAGACCAAAACACTCTCCTTGTTATTGATGAAGCTTACTTTGAATATAGTGAAATAACTAATGTAGAACTCTTAAAAGAATATGATAATATCTTTATTATTCGTACTATGTCTAAAGTTATGGGACTTGCAGGTGCAAGAGTAGGATATGGAATCTCCTCTCCAAAAGTTATTGAATACATGCACAGAGTAAAACCTGTATTTTCCCTTACTAAACTCTCTTACATAGCTGCAATAAATACTATGGAAGATAAAGAATTCATTGCAGAATCTATTAAAAATGGAATTGAAAGTAGAAAATTCTTATACAATGAAATTAATAAGATGAAATCTGTACATATTTATCCATCTAAATCTAATTATTTATTAATTGATATCCACAATAGTGGATTTACAGCTGCAGAACTTACAAAAGAATTTATGAAAAAAGGAGTTATTGTAAGGGATTGTACTTCATTTAAAGGTTTAGATGAATATTATATTAGAATCAGTATCTGTACTTTAGAAGAAGATGTAAGATTTATAGAAATCATGAAAGAAATATTAAATGAATAAATCTAACTAAAATAAGACTTTAGCTATTATAGAAGGAATTTAAATGAAAATTGGTTCAGTATTAATGTCTTCAATTGAATATCCAAAAATAATGTCAGTAGTTGTATTTTTAGCTAAATGCCCACTTAGATGTCCTTATTGTGCTAATAGTGAATTATTAGAAGATGGACCAGAAATGACTTTAGAAGAAGTAATCGAAAAAATAAATACTCAGGTTGATTTTGCAGATGCAATTGTTGTATCAGGTGGAGAACCATTAGTACAATTAGAAGATACAATTGAAATTTTAAAATATGCAAAAAGTCTAGATTTAAAAACAAAAGTAGATACATCAGGAGTTTACCCTGAAAAAGTAAAAGAACTTATAAATACTGACCTTGTCGACTATATTGCAATGGATGTAAAAGCTCCTTTTGGAAAGTATAAAGAGATAATTGGAGCAGATATTGGAGACAAAGTAAAAGAATCCATGAATTTAATCAATGCATCTGATATTTATCTTGAATGTAGAACAACCTACTGTGATGCTTTACTTAACGAAGAAGATATTCATACAATAGCTCAAGAAGTAAATTGTGACATATACACAATACAACAATTTAGAAATAGAAGTGTATTAGACCCTGAATTAGCTGATGTAGAAAGTCCAAACCCACATGATATGGAAAAAATAGCTAAAGATATTAAACAATATTTGCCAAACACTCAAATTGACATAAAAACAGCTGAATTCGGACAAAAAACCATTAGCAAATAATCTATTTATTAATAATTAATAAATTAATAAATAAAATATTAGTTATAAATAATTACTTCAACTACGAATTTAAATAGATAAGTTTATAAATTTTTTATTTAATAATTATTAATATAAAATATACTTTTTTTAAATTAATTATTAAACATCAATTTAATTATTAATTTTAACTATAAAAAAGGTGATTAAATGCCAATTATGTCCTTTGGAAGTCAAAATATTAAAATCATAACTCATAAAGAGGCAGTTACCATAAGAAAATTATGGAAAAATCCTCTAAAAAAAGATGATAGACTTCACTGCTATTGGAATTTAGTCTCCAAAGAAAAAAAGAAGATTTTTGAAGCTAAAGTAACTGATGTTAAAACTATCAAATTCAAAGATTTAAAAAATAATGATGCACTTGCTCAAGAAGAAGGTTATGAAGATGCTAAAGAGATGGTAAAAGAGTTTAAAAAAATGTATTTAAACCAAATCTCAGATGATGACCTTTTCCAAGTTATTTATTTTAAAAAATTAGATATTGATGAATGGAAAGGGGAAAAAATCGACCAAAAAGCAATGATTACTCAAAGAGCAGATATTTTATTTGATAGTGGAAAATACGACAAATCTGCAATGTGTTATACTGCTGCACTTAAAATAGATCCTAATGATGTTTACCTTTTAAATAAAAAAGGAGATAATTTAAGCAGATTAGGTCAATTTGAAGAATCAATTAACTGTTATAATCAAGCTTTAGAAATTGAAAGTGAAAACGAATATATTTGGAATAATAAAGCAATAGCTATGCTTAACTTTGGAAATATTGAAGGTGCATTAGATGCTAATGATAAAGCTATAGAAACAAACCCAAATAACACAGTTGTATTATATTGGAGAGGATTTATCTTAGAGATAATGGGAGAATTTGAAGAAGCACTATATGTTTATGATAAACTTCTTACAATTGATGATACAAACCCTGAAGTTTGGAATGTACGTGGAAATATTTTAACTGATTTAGAAAGAGCTGAAGAAGCATTAGAATCTTATGATAAAGCATTAGAATTATGTTTACACGATTCTAAGTTAGATGCAACTGCTCAAAATAGAAAAGGTAACGCACTTCTTGATTTGGGAAGATTTGAAGAAGCATTAGATTGTTATGATAAAGCTATTGAACTTGAACCAAGAAATACTTCATTCATTTTAAATAAAGGTGTTGTATTAATGGAACTTGCAAGATTTGCAGATGCTGAAATTTTATTTACAAAAGCTTTAGCCCTCGACCCATCAAATGATGATGCAAGAGTTTTAAAAATTGAATGTCTTGAAAATATGTAAAGATGAATCTTACTACTTTTTAAAATATTAATTAGATTTAGCTAATTAAATAAATATTTAAGAAAATAAATATTTAAATTAATAATTTAAAATAAACAATCGATAATTTTAATAGATTTTATTAAACTATTAATTTAATAATAGCTAATT
>JAKSUD010000148.1 GCA_024409185.1 archaeon | reverse complement strand
AAAGAAATTTTTAGTTTCACTATTGTTTTAGTTTAGTGAAACTATTTTTATATTTTAATTTTTTATTTTTTTTTTTAATTTATTAATTTTTTAAATTTTATAATTTAAAGTTATTGATTTTGTTCTCTTTCTTTTAATAACTGAAGCCCAATATCTCCAAGTTTATATTTTTGAATTTTACCACTTGTAGTAAGTGGGAATTCATCTACAAAGAAAACATATTTAGGAACTTTGTATCTTGCAATTTTACCAATTGAATAATCTCTAATATCTGCTTCGGTAATATCTTCGTAACCTTCTTCTTTGATAATAAATGCTCCTACAAGTTCACCATATTTTGCATCTGGAATTCCAGCTACTTGAACATCACGAACACATTCATGAGTAAATAAGAATTCTTCAATTTCTCTTGGGTAGATATTTTCTCCACCACGAATAATCATATCTTTTATACGACCTACAATAGAGTAATATCCGTCTTCATCAACAGTAGCTAAATCTCCACTATGTAGCCATCCATCAGGAGTAATAGTTTCAGCAGTCTTTTCAGGCATGTTGTAGTAACCTTTCATTACATTGAAACCTCTACACATAATTTCTCCTTTTTCACAGACTCCTAATTCTTCTCCAGTGTCAGGATCTACAATTTTTACTTCAATATTAGGGAATTTTCTACCTACAGTATGAACTTTCTTATCAAATGGGTCATCAGCTTTAGTTTGAGTAAATCCTGGTGCAGCTTCAGTAAGACCATAAACACTTGTAATGCCTTTCATGTTCATTTTTTCAATTGCATCTTTCATTGTCTCAACAGGACAAGTTGAACCTGCCATAATTCCAGTACGAAGTGATGACATATCAAACATATCAAACATAGGGTGATTCATCATACCAATAAACATTGTAGGTACTCCATAAATAGAAGTACATTTTTCTTTTTGAATAGATGAAATAGCTAAAAGAGGATCATATTCTTCAAGCATAATCATAGTAGCTCCATGAGTAATTACTGCCATTACACCAAGTACAGTTCCAAAACAGTGGAAAAGAGGTACTTGTAAGAGAAGTCTATCTTCTTTAGTATAGTACATATTTTCTCCAATGTAGTAACCATCATTTACAATATTACGACTTGTAAGCATTACTCCTTTAGGGAATCCTTCAGTACCACTTGTATATTGCATATTAATTACATCATGTTGAGTAACAGAATCTTTTACTTTTTGATACTCTTCATCATCATAATTCATACCAAGTAATAATAATTCATTAGTATTATACATTCCTCTATGTTTTTCTTGACCTACATGAATAATACTTTTTAAACAAGGGAATTTTTCACTTTTTAAATTTCCTCTTTCCATTTCTAACATTTCAGGTACAAGATTATGCATCATATCTAAATAGCTTGTTCCTCTAAATTCATCAGTCATAGCAATAGCTTTCATATCAGACTGTTTTAATACATATTCAAGTTCATGAGATTGATATGCTGTATTTACAGTTACAAGAGTAGCTCCAATTTTTGCAGTTGCAAACATAAAAGTTAACCATTCTGGAACATTTTTAGCCCAAATACCTACATGATCTCCTTTTTCTATTCCAATAAAAAGAAGTCCTTTAGCTAAATTATCAACTCTTTCATCAAACTCTTTATAAGTAAATCTGAGATTTCTATCAGGATAAATAATAAATTCATGATCAGGTTGTTTTTCTACTTGTGTTTCAAAAAACTTTCCTAATGGAAGTTCAGTAAATAATTCACTCATTATCTCACCTCTTTAAGGTTTTATCATAATTTAGTTAGTTAATTAAATTAATAGCTATTAATTAATAGTTAGTATTAATAAATTAATTATATTTTTTATAATTATTTAGTTTTAATTTAAAATTAATTAAATATCTTTACCAATATCTGCTTCGTCAATTAAATGTTCTTCTAATTGTACTCTAACTTCATCTCTAATTGTTTTCTTTTTCTGATTTATAAAATCGAAGTTAACAACAACACATTTTCCTTTTGCTTTAAGTTCTCCTTCTTGCCATGCTTCATGACCAATAATAAGAGAACTATTTCCAATATGTAAAATATAAGTTCTAATTTCAACATTATAATTAAAGAACATTTGCCCTACATAATCAGTTTCTGTACGGACTAAAATCAACTCCCAATTTTCATATCTCAAGTCCAAGTCTGGAGTAAACATTCTAAATATATCATTTCTCCCTAGTTCAAACCAGTCTATAACAGCATTATTGTTTACATGTCTAAGACCATCAATATCTTTAATTTGAGGAGTAACAGTTATTTTAAACATTTTTTCATCCTTTAAGTTTAATTAATTATTCTTTAATTAGATTAGAATTTTATATTTTTTAGTTTTTTATAAGTTTAGTATTTTATTCAATGCTTAAAATGGAGTGTATAAAACAGCTAAGATTTTAGCAGGTTTTCCATCGGAATGTAAGTGGTGAGGTACAACAGAGTCATAGAAAATACTGTCTCCAGCTTTTACAATATGTTTTTCTTTACCATATTCTACTTCAATTGCCCCTTCTAATACATAAATAAATTCTTCTCCTTCGTGGGAAGATAATTCATAGTTTTCTTCTTTAGAATCAACATCAATTATAAATGGATCAATATTTCTATCAATTTTTCCTGCACCTAAAGAGTGGAATTCTAAATTACTTGCATCAGTAACATCTTCTTTTCCTGAGAAATATAATACATTATCTGGTTTTCCACCTCTTACTACAACAGGTCCAAGTTGTGGCATATCATCAAGGAAAGTTCCAAGTCTTACACCTAAGGCTCTTGCCATTTTAGTAAGTGGAGTAAGTGAAGGGATAATTTCTCCTTCTTCCATAGCTTTTAAGACATCTAAACTTACATTACTCTTTTCTGCAAGTTCTTCAAGGGTCATTTTTTGTTTTTCTCTTATACTTTTAACTTTTAAAGCAAATTCAGTATTTTTTTCCATATTTTTCACCAATATGATATTTAAATTAATTTTTATAATTTTAAAGTAAATAGTATATTAACTATACATCTATATATTTATATTTTTTATAGTTTATATACTATAGTTATAAATAATAATTATATAATATAATTAATTCAAATTTTGATAAATTCAATTCAAAATTTTAATAGGATTAAACTAGTTATAAAAAATTTAATATCTGTCAATTGTTTAATTATAAAAAATTTCACAGATTAAATTAATTAATTATAAAAAAATTTATATTATTTAATTTTAAAAAGTTTATTTAGTGAATGATGATTTTTCGTAGATGATTATTATGAACATTTTCTTGACTGGTGAAATTCAAGTAGG
>JAKSUD010000147.1 GCA_024409185.1 archaeon | reverse complement strand
TGATCCAAAACTACTTGTAACAACTAAAAAGATAAGTAATGTGAATAAAATATCGATAAATGGAACCAATTTGATTTCTGGTTCATCATCATCTAATTCTTTTCTGTGACTTTTAATGTCAATAGCCATTTTATCACTTCTTTAAATTTTAGTTAATAAACTCATAATTTATTTTTTAAATTTAATTAATTATTGTCTAAGTTTACTTTCTGTAATTTCAGATTTAACATCACATTTTTCTAAAATAATGTTACTTATACTTTTTTCAAGCATACTTGGTTTGAATGAAATTTGAATATTTGAATATGGGTCTGCAATTTCTTTTACATTCACAATACCATCTGCTTCTTGTAAAGCTTTAATAACACAAGGGATTTTTTCATAAACTCTTATTTTAATAACACCATAACTCCAATTAGTCATTTTAGTAGCTAATTCAATTTTATCAATTTCAGATTGGATTTGTCCTTTAATATAAGTATGTAAAGGCATAAGAACAATAGCTACAGCAAGACCTGTGATGGTAGTAATAAGTGCAATGTAAATACCCTCTGCCATAGTTGCCATATCTGGTGAAACTCCTAATGTTTTAAAAGTCATCCAAATACCTAAAACAGTACCAATTAATCCTAAAAATGGTGCAAGTTCAATAATTGTTTTTAAAGCACGAATACCATTAGTCATTTTACTCATTTCAACAATAAAGATTTGCTCCATACTTTCCTCTACTTCTGTTTTGTTTTTATATCCAATTTTCAATGCTTCGGATATAATTTTAGAAATAGGATTTTTGTAGTGGCTTATGTTTTTTAAAGCTTCAATAGCTCCGCCTCTTTCCATAGATACATTAACTGTACCCATAATCTCAGTTGTATCTATTTTGTTGATTTTTCTAAGATACAATACTTTTTGAATAGATGTTATTAATCCATAGATACCTAATAAAAGAATTATATAAGTAATAACTCCTCCACTTTGAAGCATATCTATAATTAATGTAAATCCATTATAAAACATTTCTAGAACCATATTTAGCCTCTTTAAAATATGTTATATAATTAATATAATCATTATATTTTTTTAATATATATTAATAATAAATATTTTTATAATTTTTAATATATATCTTTTTAGATTAATTTTATAAAATATTATTAATCATTTTGCTTAATGGGTTGTTACTGAATAATGTGGTGTGATTTGTTGTTTGGTGATTTGGGGATGTGTTGGTGTTTTTATTGGAGATTTTCTTCTGCTTCTTTTATTTTTTGTACAGTTCCCCAACTTCTTCTAACAAAATCTGGCATTTCATCATAGGTATATTGTTTTAAAAATGCTTTTGTTTTAGGATCACTTGGATAACCTGATCCAATCCCATTCCTATCCTTTGTTTTTCTAATATAATCTCTATTTAATTCATCTATGCGTTGGTCTCTTCTATTTTTTGCAATAATTGAAGCTGCTCCAACTGCAAGATAATTGTCATCAGCTTTATGTTCTGCTATAACTTCTTTACTTGGACCTACAAATTCTTGCATTTGATCTTGTAATCTTCCTTCTTTAACATCAAGTGCATCGATAATTATCTTATCAACATCAAATTCGCTACATAATTTTTCAATGATTTCTTTCATTGCATTTTTTTCAATTTGATTGAGGTTAACTCCTTTAGCTCTTAATAAATCAATTTCTTTAGCACTTATTTCTACAAGTTTATATTCAAACATTTTAGTTAATTTTCTTGCTAAGATTGCTCTTCTTTTTGGAGTTACTCTTTTAGAATCTTTTACACCCATTCTTTCAATGATTTTTTCTTTCTTTTCAGGAATTATTATTCCTCCAACAACCATTGGTCCAAGTACAGGGCCTCTTCCAGCTTCATCTAATCCTAAAATGTTCATATTATCATCATTAATTTTTTATTAAATATATTAGTTTTTTTTTAGTTTTTTATTAAAAAGAATTTATTAATTTATAAAAATAGCTATAATCTGTTAAATAAGATATTTTCAAAAATAGTATTACCAGTTAATGTAGAGTTTTTTTAACTCTTTTAGTTAATTATTTTCATTACTGGTTAAAGGAATAAAAGAATTGTATTCTTATATGATACAATTCTGGTTGTTTAACTTTTATGAGTAGCTTATTTCATAGCTTTTAAACGTACTTCTGGTTCTAAAGCTAATGGTTCAGCAGCGATAATTGCAGTTCCTTTAGCTACAACTGTCATTGGGTCGTCGGAAATTTTGATTGGAATGTCAGATTCATCAAAGATTCTTTCTTTAAGACCTTTTAATCTGGAACTTCCTCCAACAGCTACTGTGTTAGTGTAAACACCCATCATTAATTCAGGAGGTAATCTTTCTAAGATAAGGTTTAATCCTCCAATAATTTCTTGAATTATTGGTTCAACTGCATCAGCAATTAATTTAGAATCAATAACAACTCTTTTAGGTCTGTTGTTTTCTAAGGATTTTCCCATAACCTCGTAAGTTAAGTTTTCGAAGTCTGCACTACTATGTACCATACCTACTTCTATTTTTGCAGCTTCTGCATCGTGAATACCTATAGCAACATTTTCTTTTTCTTCAACTAAATCTACAATTCTTTGGTCAATGTCATCTCCACCGAATCTTACGGTTTCAATATCATTAATTCCTCCAAGAGAAATTACAACTAAATCAGTAGATCCTGCACCTATGTCAATTACCATAGTTCCGTTAGGTTCTGCAATTGGTAACCCTGCACCAATAGCTGCTGCTAATCCTTCACTAATGACTAATACATATTCAGCACCAGCTTTTCTTCCGATTTCTTCTGCTGCATTTTTTTCTACTTCTGAAGAGTCTCCTGGAATTCCAATAACAATTCTTCCTACAGATTCTCCTTCTTTAATACCAATTTCCATAGCTTTAATTAATAAAGCTTGTGCTTGAGCTATATTTTCAATAACTCCTTTTTTCAAAGGTCTTACTGCTACAATGTCTTCAGGAGTTCTTCCTAACATTTTTTTAGCTTCTTCACCAACAGCTAATACTGCAGTAGGATCATCTTTTTTAACAGAAACAACAGATGGGATTTGGTATAAATCAAATTTATCACCTGAAGGTTTTGCAATTACTGTGTTTAAAGTACCTAAATCGATACCTAAACTGTTTTTAACAACTCTTACAGTTGGTTCCATTTCATCAAGCTCTTCATTTCCAAAAATACTCACTTTTATTCCTCCATATATGACTATGATTAATATAATTTTTAATTCATAAATTCTAAATTTTAGTTTAAATAATTAAATTAAAATATCATTTTTGTTATTTTTTTGAGAATTATTATGCATTATT
>JAKSUD010000146.1 GCA_024409185.1 archaeon | reverse complement strand
AATATGGAACTTCCAGATACTCCTAAATTATTCATAAAACCTTCTACATCAGTAATTGGAACAAATGATAATATTATCAAACCAAATATGAGTAATGAAATTGATTATGAAGGTGAATTAGCTATTGTTATTGGAAAAAAGTGTAAAAATGTAGAAGTTGATGAAAGTAATGACTACATTTTTGGATATACTGTACTAAATGATGTTACAGCAAGAGATGTTCAAAGATATGATGAACAATGGACAAGAGGAAAGAGTTTTGATACTTTTGCTCCAATAGGCCCTGTTATTGAAACAGACCTAGACCCACAAAATCAAAAAATAAAAACAACTATTTTAAAAGAAAATACCAAACCATCTAAATTAGCTGAAACTACTGATGAATCTAAAAATAAAGAGCTAATCAAAGAAATCAGACAAGATTCTAACACTTCAAACATGGTATTTTCTTCATATGAATTAGTAAGTTTCATATCAAAAGTTATGACTTTAAATCCTGGAGATGTAATAGCTACAGGAACACCACCTGGTGTTGGTCAAGTTAAAGTTGGAGAAATTGTTGAAGTAGAAATAGAAGATATTGGAATTTTATCAAATAAATTAGTTAAATAATTTAATATATAACTCATATTCATTAAAAACGAATTAATTAAATAAATTTATTATATAATCTCTACAAATATAATTAAAGAATTATTAAATTTTTAAAAATTTAATAAAAGCTATTTAAAAATTAAATAATTACAATCAGGAGTGTAATAATATTTTTGGCTTAGACAATGTTATATCAATTAAAGATTTTACTAGAGAAGATATTGAATATATTCTCGAAGAAGCTTCTAAACTTGAAAAAGTAGCTAAATCTGAAGAAAGATCCGAAGAGCTTGCGGGTAAGATTCTTGGGTTAATGTTCTTTGAACCTTCTACAAGAACAAGATTATCCTTTGAAACTGCTATGAAAAGATTAAGTGGACGTTGTATTAGTCTTGGTGATACTGCAAGATCTTCAGTTGCTAAAGGTGAAAGTATAGCTGATACTGCTAAAATGATTGAAAGATATTCCGATGCAATTGTTATTAGACACGATGTAGAAGGAGTTAGTAAATTTTTAACTGATATAGTAGATATTCCTGTAATTAACGCAGGTGACGGTGCAGGCCAACACCCAACCCAAACTTTACTTGATTTATACACAATCAAAAAACATTTTGGAAGAATTGATGGTTTGAATATTGCACTTTTAGGTGATTTAAAATACGGCCGTACAGTACATTCTCTTTCATATGCTTTAGGTTATTATGATGTAAAAATGACATTTGTATCTCCTGATGAATTAAAAATGCCTGAAGAAACCTTACATGATTTGGAAGAAAATAACATTCAATACACAGAAACAGATAATTTAAAAGATGTTATTGATGAGATTGATGTATTATATGTTACAAGAATTCAAAAAGAAAGATTCCCTGATATTGAAGAATATGAAAAAATCAAAGGAGCATATTTAATCAATAAGGAACTTCTTGAAGGTAAAGATCTTATTGTTATGCATCCTTTACCAAGAATTGATGAAATTGATTATGATGTAGATAATACTAAATACAATAAATACTTTGAACAAGCAAATAATGCTGTTCCTGTAAGAATGGCTATCTTAAAAAACATAATCAAACATAGATATGAATAAAAAAGTAAAAGTTAATAAATTAAAAATATTTTAATTTAATATTAAAAATAAATTAAAAGAAGTAAAAACTTATTTTTACTTCACTCTTTTATAAAAATGATTAATTTCTCAATAAAAAAAATAAAAAAAATAAATAACTACTTTTAAATAGTTATTTACTTATTCTAAACTAGCTAAAACCATTTGTTCTAATATTTCAATTAATATATCATCATCACAAATTGGTTCTGGATATAAAACTTCACCATCGAATTCCATTTTCTCATCACCATGCCTATGATGGTGATGGTGATGTCCGTGACCATGAGAATGACTGTGGCCATGGTCGTGACTATGAGAATGTTCATGAGAATGATTATGGTTGTGATTATGATGGTGGTGGTGATGACCATGACCATCATCTTCAATAAGACCTAAAATAGTTGGAATATCTCTTGTAGTATGAACACCTGGAGCTAAAAATACAGGAACAACAACTAATCTATCAATATCATTTTCACTTACAAGTTTATTAATAGAAGTTGGAATATTAGGTTCTACAAGCTCCATAAATCCAAAATTAGATGGATATTCAGAGTTTTCTGCATATAAATTGTATAAAGTAGAAATAAATTCTTTATTATAACCTAATCTACTTCCATGAGATACAAGTAAAACACCAGTTTTTGCATCACTATCTAATTTAGAATCTTCAAGTGCAGTCGCAATTCTTTTATCAATAATTTCTAAAAGCCTTGGGTTTGGGCCAATAGGACCAAGATAAGTAAGTTCACCATCGAAGTCAATATCATCAAGACCATATAAATAATGACCTTCAGGATAAATTCCATCAGGTTGTCTTGGATCTACTTCTTTAGGTTCAAGACCTAAAATTATTGGAATATCAATATTAGTATGGATACCTGCAGCTAAAAATACAGGAAGTGCAATAATACGTTTTAAATTAGGAGTAGATTCTTTTAAAAGGTCAATTGCTTCAGGAAGAAGAGGTGATGCAACTTTCATATAACCTACTTCAGTATTTAATCCTGTAGCTTCTACAAATTTAGCACATATATCGTTAAAAGTTTCTTTTGCATAAGGAAGACTACTTCCATGAGAAACAAGTAAAACTGCAGTATCATCACTATATTTAGAAAAATCAAAATTATTTAATGATTTTGAATTTGAATCCATAGGAAATTACTCCGTCTTCTCCATCTTCTCTGATTCTTCTAAATACCATTTCAACATCATCGCCGATTTCAATATCGTCGACATTTGCATCAACAATTTGAGCAGTTACTTTTGCTCCTTCTTCAAGTTCAATAATAGCTACAGCATAAGGAGCTATTTTTTTAAAATTAGAAGTTGGAGTTATAATTATACTAAAACTGAAAATTTTTCCTTTACCAGAGAATTGAATAGGTTCTAAATCCCCTTTTCTTCTACAATCTGGACAAATTACTCTAGATGGGAAAAATACTTGTCCACAAGTATTACATTTAGTTCCAACAAGATTGTATCTTTGTTGGATATGACGCCAAGTTCTTACAGTATCAGACATTAAATTCCTCCTAAATAAATATTAATAATTAGTTAATTAACTTAAATATTTTAAAGTTATATTTATAAAACTTTCATAAAATTTTGAAATTATATATTAAATAATATTATGTTTTTCATCT
>JAKSUD010000145.1 GCA_024409185.1 archaeon | reverse complement strand
ATTTATTCCTCTAAAACTTTTCTTTTTTTATTCAAAATTTATAATAAATTTTTATCAATTTTTTTTATATAACATAAATTGTTTATATTAAGTTAATTATAATTACATATGTATAATAATTTTAGTAATGTCAGATTTGATAGATATTGCTTTTTATGATTTGTGTGATTTAATTAATTTGAGGAGATAATGTATGGAATCTATAGCTACTGCCCCTGGAAAGACTATTTTGTTTGGAGAACATTCTGTTGTATATGATGAACCAGCTATTGCTGGTGCTGTAAATAAACGAGCTACTATTAAGGTTTCATCAACTCCAAATGATTATATTACTTTAAAATCTTATGATTTAGCTTTTGAAGCTATTTTAAATACTCGAGAAGGAACTTATAAATTAATTAGAGGAAAACCTGGAATTATTCGTTATATTTTAAATGCTTTATCTAAGTTTCATGATCATAGTCCTATTGATATTGAACTTGGTTTGACTGTACCAATTGGTTCTGGTTTAGGTTCTTCTGCTGCTGTAACAGTAGCTACTATTGCAGCTTTATTTGATTATCATGGTGTTACTTTTGATAAAGAAATGCTTGCAAAAGCAGCACATGGTGTTGAGTTGGATGTTCAAGGAATAGCTAGTCCATTAGATACATTAGTTAGTACTTATGGTGGTTTAGTTTATCTTTCTCGTGAAAAGAAAATTATCAGATTTGAAAATAATATTGAAGCACCATTTGTTATTGGATATACTGCAAAATACAGTAATACTGGTAAAATGGTTAGAAATGTACGGTCTTTAAAAGAACATTACCCTGAGATTATAGAACCTATGATTGAAACAATGGGTAGAATAGCTAATGAAGGGAGAATAGCTATTTTAAAAAATGATGTTGATAAATTAGCTACTTTAATGAATTTTAATCAAGGTTTATTAGATTATTTAGGGGTTAATACTCAAGAACTCTCTCGTATGATTTATATTGCACGTAAAAATGGAGCTACTGGTTCTAAAATTACTGGATCTGGTGGTGGAGGAAGTATGATTGCACTTTGTCCATATAATCCAGATAGGGTAGCTAATGCAATTAATCGTTATGATAGTACAATTAAAGTTAATTTTTCAAAAGAAGGTGTTCTTTTAGGTGAGGATACTGGTTTATATTAGGTGCTATTTAGTTTAATGAGGAGTTATTATGATTATTTTAAAAATCGGTGGAAGTATATTAACTGAAAAAGATTCAGCAAAACCAGAAGTTAATTTTGATAATTTAAATAGAGTAGCTAAAGAAATTAAGGATGCTTTATACTCTGATAATTTTAGTCATGATTTATCTGATGGTCTTGTTTTTGTCCATGGTGCTGGTTCTTTTGGTCATCCTCCTGCTAAAAAACATAAAATAGGCCAACCTTTTAAAGATGAAGAATATCTTGATAAAAGAATAGGATTTGCAGAGATTCAAAATGAGGTTAAAAAATTAAATTCAATCATTTGTGATGTGTTTATTCAACATGGAATTCCTTGTGTTGCAATACCTCCATCTGCATTTGTAACTACACATAATAAAAGAGTATATGATTTTAACTTAAATTTAATCAAGGAATATATTAAAGAAGGTTTTGTTCCTGTTATTTATGGTGATGTTGTCCTTGATAAAGATATTAAAATGGCAGTTATATCTGGAGATCAGGTAATTCAATATATTGCAAAATTCTTAAAATCTGATAGAATTGTTCTTGGAACTGATGTTGATGGAGTTTATACTAAGAATCCTAAAACTCATGATGATGCAGTTCATATAGATAAAGTAAGTTCTATTGAAGATATTGAATCATTAGAATCCACTACTAATGTTGATGTGACTGGTGGTATGGTTGGTAAAGTTAAAGAGCTTTTAGAATTAGCTGATTTAGGAATAGAATCTGAAATCATAGATGCAAATGAAGTAGGTGCAATTTCTAAAGCATTACAAGGAATGGAAGTTCGTGGAACTAAAATTTCTAAAAATTAATTTTTTAATTTATATATTTTATTTTAAATCTTTTTTACATTAATTTTATTATTTTTTATTTAATTTTTTACTAAAATATAAATACTTAATCAAATAAAAAGTATAATGTTATAAGTTTAATTTTTAAACATTTGTTTAAATTTTAACTTTATTTATATTAAAAAAAGTGTGGTTTTTAAATGTTATTAATAGCTCAAAATCATTTTCAACTTATATTGGAAGTAGGTTTAATTATTCTTGCTATAATGATATTTGCAATCAATTTAGTTCCACTTTCATTAAGTGTAGTTACATTTTTATCTTTATTCTTATCTGGTGGATTTACACTTCTTTTCTTAGGAGACTTTGGATTGCTTGTTTTATCATTTGGACAGAATGAATTTACTCACCCTTTTGGGCCAATAGCACTTTTAGCTATTGTTACTGCATTAGCTTCCCTGAAGGTTATGGAAGAATCGGGTGTTAATGTAGTTAGATTAAAAAAGGTTGTTTATGCTTTTCTTATAGGAATTACTATCTTTGGAGGGTTAATGCATAAATCTTTCTTATTATTATGGATTTTAGGTTTATTCATTGGATATTTAATTATTTCTAAATCATTTAGACAAAAAACTTTCCTTTCTGTAAAAAGAATAATGATATTTTTAGGTCTTGGTGTTATTGCATTTGGAGCATTAGAATTTTTATCTTGGATTACAAGTATGGATATTTTCTCCCCTATGCTTAGGCTTTCAAGGATTGAAGATAACTCTTTATCAAGTTTAAGATTAGTTGTACAAAATACTCGTTTAATTGGTCACGATGCTACCTCTTCTTTCTGGGGACCAGATGTAGGTGGTTTTGCTGATGGTTATATTAGTTTACCAATGTATTTTATTTTAATGTTTGGTTTACCATATCCATTATTCTTTGGTCTTTTAGTAACTAAAAAAGATACAATTGATTATATGGTTCCAGGTATTTTTGGTTACTGTTATGACTTTGGTTATATAGTATTAGTATTAATGATTATTGTAATAATTGGTATTATTTTAGCTGGTCTTATAGTTCTTAAAAAATATAGAGCTAACAGAGAGAAAAATAATAAAAAGTATTTAGGAAAAGAAGTTCTTTTAATTGGTTCTCTTGTAGCATTTATTGCTCAATCTACTGTTGGGTTATTTTTCTTCAACAGGACAATTAATGGTATGGCATTATTGACATTCTTATTATTAGGATCTTTAGTTTTAGCACATACAGTTTCCTTGAAACGTACGACTTAATTATTTTTCTTTTAGTTTCTTTTTTTATTTTTTTTTATTTATTTTTAGTTCTTTTCTTTTTTTTCTTTTTTTTTTATTTATTTTTTTCGTTTTTCTTCATTTTT
>JAKSUD010000144.1 GCA_024409185.1 archaeon | reverse complement strand
TAATAGCTGATTTAATCATTAATTCCTAAAACATCAGCCATATCATTAACTTTACCAGGTTCAGCAGAACCTACAAATCTTAAAGCTCTAATAACACCAGCAATAAATACTTCTCTTGTGTGAGCTCTATGATTAATTTCTAATCTTTCACCATCACCAATATACATAACAGAGTGGTCTCCAACAATGTCTCCACCACGGATAGCATGTAAACCAATTTCTTCTTTAGTTCTTTTACCTACTTGACCTTCTCTACCATAAACAGCAACATCTTCAGGCACTCTTTCTAAAGCATTAGCTACTGTTTCAAATGCAGTCATAGCAGTTCCAGAAGGAGCATCTTGTTTTTGATTATGATGAGCTTCTATAATTTCAATATCAAAGTCATTTAATATAGGAGTTAAGTCTTTTAAAACTTTAAAGAATACATTTACACCAATAGAGAAGTTAGAAGAAATTACAGCTTTAATATTTTTATCTGCAATAACTTGAGCATTTCCTTTAGCTTGTTCTTCTGTAAATCCAGTAGTTCCAACAACAAGATTTACACCACAATCTGCAGCTACTTTAATAGTTTCTACAGCTGCAGGAGCAATAGTAAAATCAACTAATACATCTGCACCAGATTCTTTTAAAGCTTTTTCAAGATTTTGAGAACCAGTAATTTTAACACCAAGTTCCTCTATTCCTACTTGAAGACCAACATCTTTTCCTTCTAAAGGAGTGTTTGGCATTTCAATAGCAGCTACAACTTCCATATCATCTTGTTCTGTTATTTTTCTAACAATACCAGAGCCCATTCTTCCAGCAGCTCCAGTTACAGCAACTTTAATCATAATATCATCCAATAATAATTATTTTTAAATTTACAATTTCAACTTAATTAGAATTAAATTTTTATAAAAAATTTAAATATGAATTTATTTTAAAATTCATAATTTATTCAATAATTCCTGCTTCAATTAAAACTTTTCTTAAATGTTCGCGGTTTTCATCTAACATAGGTACTAAAGGTAATCTTAAAGGACCTGCAGGCATTCCCATCATTTTTAAAGCCTCTTTTGCAGGAGCAGGGCTAGATTCCATGAATAATGCTTTAATTAAATCATACATTTCATAATGTAAATCTAATGCTTTGTCCATTTGACCATCAAGAATACTATTAACCATTAAAACCATTCTTCTTGGATCAATGTTTGCAGATGCACTAATTACACCTTTTGCACCAATAGACATTAAAGGTAAAGTCAATTCATCACTACCAGATAAGACAACAATATCATCTTCAAGTTGATTTTGTCTAAGTAATCTCATAGTTTTAGAAGCTTTATCAACATCAGAAGAAGCTTCTTTTAATGCAGTAATATTATCCATTTTTGCAAGTTCTACAATAGTTTCAGGAGCCATATCTAAACCAGTACGAGAAGGAACATTATATGCAACAATATCAATATCACAATTATCATTAAGTTGTCTGAAATGTTCAATTACACCATGTTGTTGTGGTTTATTATAATATGGAGTAATTACAAGTGCAAAGTCAGCACCAGCATCTTCTGCATATTTAGTTAAGCTTAATGCTTCACTTGTAGCATTACTTCCAGTTCCAGCAAAAGTAGTTACTCTTCCATCAACTTCATCAATTAAAATATCAATTACTTTATGATGCTCTTCATGGTTAAGAGTAGCAGATTCACCAGTAGTTCCAACACCTACTAATCCATCTACACCTTGGTCAATTAACCAATTAATATTTTGTCTGAAACCTTCTTCATCAATAGTTAAATCCTCATTAAAAGGAGTTACCATAGCAACAGCAGTACCTTCAAAATTCATTTATAACACCTACATAATCATTATTATTAAATTAAATCAAATTAAATTATAATTGTTCTAATTTTTTATTAATTTAATTTACGTTTTTAATTCTTTATTTTTTTTAATTTTATTAATTCTAATTTTTTAATAATTTTAATAATCATAAAATAATCATTCGTTGATTAAAATAAAATAATTTAATCAAAATAAAAGCCAACTTACAATCTATGAGTTAAAAAGAGAAATACGGAAGTTATAAAACTTCCTTAATTAAATCGTAAGCCTTTCTAGAATCCTTCCATTCAACAAATACAACAACAGCTGTTTGGGAGGATGAAATTTCAACAATATTAATATCATTATCCTTAAGTGGACTAGTTATAATAGAAACAATACCTGGAGTATCAATAAATTCTGGGCTAACCATAGTTAACATACCAATATCTCCACCTAATGAGATAGAACTTAAATTATCTTCATTAACAACTAAATCATGTAATAAAGGATAAACTACATCAGCATCAACTTTATTTAAAAAGGTTGTAATAGAGTTTTGACCTGCAGAAATACCATAAATATTAACACCTACATCTGCAATAACTCCAGTAATTTTAGCTATTAAACCTACATGATTAAGTAAGTCTTCACCAACCATAGCTACAGCAGTAATAGGTTCAGGATGTAAATCTACAAGATTATCATTTGCATCTTCAAAAGGACCTACAATAGCAGTTCCTGCATCAGCCAAACATTCTTTTTCAAACCCAATAATTTTAGCATCAATATCTGGGTCTTTGTATCTTAATGCATGAGGATGTAAAACTTGAGCTCCATGAGTAGCTAAATCTCTCATTTCTTCAACAGAAATTTGATCTAATTTAATTGCATCAGCAATTTTACGAGGATCAGTAGACATTACACCATCTACATCAGTTACAATAATTACTTCATTAGCTTTTAATGCATGACCTAAGAAGAATGCAGTG
The DNA here is from genome assembly GCA_024409185.1 of archaeon. Classification (GTDB taxonomy): domain Archaea; phylum Methanobacteriota; class Methanobacteria; order Methanobacteriales; family Methanobacteriaceae; genus Methanobrevibacter. Next base: position 595 of record JAKSUD010000144.1, on the reverse strand, counting down.
ATATCACTACCCCCTCTTCCAAGAGTAGTAGTATTTCCTTCAGAATCTCTTCCTAAAAACCCACAAATAACCGGAATAATACCTTCATCTAATAATTTGAATAAACCTTGTGCTTTTTCTTCTGAAGCTTCAAAATCAATTTCAGCACTTAAAGGAACATTATCAGTTAATATTGGCCAAAGTTCATGATCAGGGTCAATATATTCAGATTTTACTCCTAAAGATTCAATCACAGATGAAATTACCCTAATGCTAGTTTTCTCACCCATAGATAAGATTTCAGCACGAGCTCTTGCAGTAGCCTCATTTCCCATAGCATCTTCAGTTATAGTGGTGAGTTCGTCTGTAGTCTTGTTAATTGCAGATACTACTACAACAACTTTCTTACCCTTCATGTACTCATCTACAACAGATTGAGCAGCTTGACGAATCCTTTTTCCATTTCCTACCGAAGTACCACCAAATTTGGCTACGATTAATTCCATTATTTACACACCTTTTTACATCATAAATTAAAAATTAAAACAAAATTAGTTTTTAGAAATTTTATAAAAATCAAATTCTTATAAATTTTATAAAAAAGATTAAAATTTTC
>JAKSUD010000143.1 GCA_024409185.1 archaeon | reverse complement strand
AAAATTAATTTATATAAATTAATAATAAAAATAAGAATAATATATTAAAATATATTTAGAACAATGAATAAGGAGGGAAAATCATGAATAATAACCAGAATGATAAAAAAGCAGTAGTTTTTGATAACTCAGGAACATTACTTGAAAGATATAGAGTTATAAAAGATATAGCTAATGATGAATTAATAACTAATATTAACTCTATGACTTTAATTGATAATATCGGCTCTGCAGCACTTGCTATACTTCAATTTAATACAAGTATTTTAGTAAATTTAGACCCTAATATGTTAATTTCAGATTTAATTGAAGAATATGATATTGAAATAAATGTAAGTTATAGTCAAGGTGATTTAAGTAAAGATGAGATATTAGAAATTATCAAAAATGATAAAGCAGTTATTAAAGACATAAGTGATTGTTTCCCTCTTCTTAAAGAAAAAGTTCCTAATATGGAACTATGTAATGGTTCAGCACTTATCTTAGATTTATTAGAGAAAAGAATTGGATACACAATTACATCAGCAGGCCAGCTATTTCCAAATGTTAAATCTACAATAGCTACTCTCCAAGATAGAAACATTGATGTATTTATTGCTTCAGGTGATAGATCAGGAGCTATTTCAAAATTAGCTAATATTATTGGAATTGATGAAAGTCATGCTTTTCCAACTGCAAGTACAAAAAGAAAAGGTGAAATTGTAACAAATCTAAAAAATGATGGATATAAAGTTATGATGGTTGGTGATGGACCTAATGATGTTGTAGCATTTAACAATGCAGATGTTGCAACTTTAACAATTGAGCAAAAAGGTGACTATTCAGAAAAATTAATAAAATATGATTATATTATTAAGGATATATCAGAAATTCTTAAAATTAATTTTTAGAAGATGATTTGTAAATAATTAAAGAAACAATTAATTATTTTAATACTTTATTCAATAACTATTAAAAATATTAATTTTAAAATTGATTAAAATTACATTTGAAAAAAAACCTAAAATTAAACCTAAAAAGAAGGATAAAATGACTAAAAATGAATTGTTGAAAAATTTAGATAAAATACATACTACAGAATTAGGTGTAGATAGAATTAAAAAAAATCTTGAATTAAATGAAAAGAATTTTTCATTAGATAAATTTTCATTAGATGAAGAAAATTATGATTTAACACATGATAGTATTGTAAGTTATTGTAAAGATAAAATTAAATCACCTAATGCAATCACAGAAAGAAAAGGTAAAAATTGGTATGTAACACTAGATGATGCAATTATAACTGTTAATGCAAGTAGCTATACAATCATAACTGCTCATAAAATAAAAAAATAAAAACTCCTAAATTCTTCTTTTTTTATTTTAAAATATAATAATTATTTACTTAAAAGTAAATTTTCTAAAAAGGCTTTATCAAGATGAGTATATTTAGCAATTAAATCAATTGAACAATTATCCTCAAGCATTTCCCTTGCAATATCAATAGCTTTTTCCTCACTACCTTCTTCTCTACCCTCTTCTCTACCTTCTTCTCTTATTTCATCAAATAATTTGATTTTCATATTTACCTCTCCAATTAATTTTTTTCTTAACTTTTCATTTTTAATGAATTTGTTAATCATTAATGGTTGTAATGATTTTATTTTTATGATATCTTCTTCATTTACTATGCATTCGTTTGATAATTTTACTGTTTTTCTTATTATATGTTCTGTTGAGTGTTTACTTCCCATTAGGGGGAGTAATACGATGTCATGAATGTCTTCTTTATTTAGTTTTTCTTTATTTTTTACTTTATTTTCAATTCTTTCTAATTTTTTATCAGCATCTATGTTTTTTAATGAGAATATTCTTACTCGAAATATTGTTTCATTATTTAAGGGATATTCTAGGATTCTTTCTTTTGTTGAATAAGTTACAATTACCAATGTTTCTACTGATTTATTCGTTTTAAAATTTACAGATAATGCATATGCAAAGAATCGTTTTAAAACTTCATTAGTGATTACTGTGCTTTGGAATTCGATGTTTCTAAGGATGTTGTCTTCTGTTTCGCATAGATAATCTAAATGATATTCGTTTGATCCGTAATATATTTCTGTTGGATAGACTTTTTTAATTTCTTTATTGATTCCGCATGCTTTGAATATTAAATCCATTGTTTGGCTGGCTTGTTTGAGTAATTTATCTTCTGCTTTATGTTTAAAACTGGAATTTTTAATTGTACCACCACTAATTAATTTTTATTAAAATAGAATTTAACAATTTCATAATTCTTATATTAAAAATTGTTAATTATGCTTAATTTGTCATAAGAAGTATATAAATTAGTCAGTTTTATTAAATAATAATTTTCCAATTTCAAAAATTATTTTAAAGCAATTATAATATTCTAATTTGATAATAATAATCTTAAATCGATTAAAAATTCTACATAGATAACAATATTTCAAACCAATAAAAATCTAAATCAAGTAAAATTAAATAAAAACTATAAAAACCATATAAAAATATGAAAAAACAACTATATAACTCTTTTTATTAAAAATAAAGCGTTAATAAATAGTAAACCATACATTAAAAGAAAAATAAGAAAAAAAGAAGAAATATAAAAAATAAAAAAAGATAATTTAAAAAAATAGGTAAAAATTTATCCAAAAAAGAATAGGTAAAAAATTTATCAATAATAAATAGCTAAAAAAGTTTATCTAATAATATCTTCAATAACTTACTTTTTAAGACATTATTATAATTATTTAATTCAATAATTCCATTATCAACTTTTTTTAATAAATTTAAATCTAAAGTTCCTTCTCCAAGAGATAAATGTTGATCTTTTTCTTCATTATTGTCATTTAAATGATAATATTGAATATTAGGAATATTAGTGAAAGCTTCAGGATTATCACAAGTATTAGCATGGCCAAGGTCTATAGTTATTCCACATCCTGTTTTATTAGTAAAGTCTTCAAGTTCTTCTGGCCTATTACCAAGGAAACTAAAACGTTCTGGCATATTTTCAACATCAAGTACAACTTCTTTATCTTCTGTATAGTCAACAAGTTCTTGAATAGATTCTGTTGCAAATTGAAGACCCATTTGTCTTACTCTATCTTCTTTTCTTCCAACTTTACCTGGATGAACTGTAATAGCTTTAGCACCAATTAACTCTGCTAAATCTAAACATTCTTTTGTTTGTCTTACAGATTCAGCTCTAATTCCACTATTTAAACTTGCAATATTTAAATCAATAGTTGGAGAATGAATATAATATCCAAGGTCATGTGAATGGAATGGTTCTAAAAGATCTTGATTTTCAAGTAAATAAGAAGGAGCATAAGGCCCTTCTGCAAGTAATTCTATAATATCAAATCCATCATCAACTGCTGTAGATAACATATCAT
>JAKSUD010000142.1 GCA_024409185.1 archaeon | reverse complement strand
TAAAAAAAATATTAAAAATTTAAGAAGATAAAAAATTTAAAAAAAGTAAAAAATGAAAAAATAAGTAAAGAAAAAATAAAATGATGAAAAAATTAAATTCTTTTCATACCAAAGAAATTGATCGCTTGAATTAAATCTATGAATGATTCAAGTTCATGCTCAATTACTTCTTCTTCACTCATACCACTACTTAATTCACCATCAACACTTAAAGTATCAGGACCAAAACCAACAATTCTTTCAGTTCCATCTTGAGATAAAATTCTTTCAGCATCCATTTGATGGACAAAAGCACGACCTGGAAGAATAACACTTTCTTTAACATCAGCTAAATCAATAGCTTCTAAATCTTCTTTTGTCATTAAACAAGCAATATCTTTTTTAGTAGCTACAACATTAACATCAGGTGCATCAATTTTACTAAAAATTTTACTAATAAAGGGTTCAGCAATTTTAGAAGTTAAAATAGTTGCTTCACCTGTAACTTTAGGCAAAATTTCTAAAAATTCCTTATATTCTGGGTTTGATAAAATAAATGGTGCTTTAATAGTTGGATCACCTAATGGAGTTCCTGTAACACGAATACTATACTCTTTATTAATCTCACTAACAAGCTCTTGGAATTCTAATGGTTCATGAGGAGTAACACCTTCAAGAATAGGTTCATTTCTTAAAATTAAACCATTATCATAGCTATTTGCAAAACGCATCATCATCAATGCTTTTGCTCCCCATTCTTCTAATTTTTCACAAGTATTTCTTAAAATTTCTCCATCATTAACACCAGGAATTATAACAGCTGCAGCATGTAAATCTGCACTTTCTGCAAATAATTGGGCTGCTTTAAGGGATTCTTCAGGACTTTTATCTCCCATCCATTCACTTCTAAGATTAGCATCAGCTGCAAATAAAGTATAAGTTACTTCATCTACACCTTGATTAATAAATTTAGTAGCTATATCTCCATCATCAATACCTTTTCCACTAGTATAACCTAAATGAATTGGTAATTGCCATTGATTTAAAGTAGCTATTAAATCTTCAAGGTAAGGATAACAACTAACATCTCCTCCACCACTTATATTAATCTTAAGATTATTATCTCTAATTGGATTCATCATTAAAGTAGATTGAACTTGATTAATAACAGTGAATGGTTGTTGGAACTCACTACCTGCTTCTTGAATACCTTCTCTACATCTTGAACATCCAATTTTATTTGGAGGACAACTACTACATCCAAGAGCTTCAATAGGTTTTACTTTTTTAAAGTAACAATATTTACAATATCCTCTACAATCTCTTCCTGGAACGCCTCCAAGATCTGCTACAATTTGCATAATAATTCCTTCATTATGAATATATAATTTTTAAATATAAAATTTCCAATATATAATAATACTTAATAATATAATAATTAATTTATTAAAGAACTTTCATTTAAAAGTTTTACAAGAATGTAATTATACATACGAGATTTAGTAATTTCTGATATTTCAGATAATTTTTTATCTCCTATAATAACATTTTCAATTTCCTCATGATATTTATCATAATCTAATTTTACTCTTAAACCATCAAGTTGACTTGTAACTGGAGTTGGTGAAATAACTTCTTTAATAGCTGGAACTTGAGATTCAATTTCATTTTTAACTAAGATAGACGGAACAATTGGAGGGTCTTGAGCTATTTCTTTTTTACGTTTTTCTAAAAGATCTTCAACAGTAGCTACTAAATCTTTTAAAGCCCTAATATTCTCCCCTCTTTTTAATCTACGTGGAATTCTACCTAAACCTGCAACATATGCATCAACACCAGGTAATTCTTCAACATCAATTTCTGGTGCTCCAGTAACAATTACAGGTATATTAATATCATCATAAAGATAAGATTTATCAATAATACATTGTTTAAAACTTCCAAGAGCAAAAATAGCTATATCATGTTCTTCAATTAATGCTTTTTCTTCTTCACTAATTCCTGCTGTACCTTTACCATGCCCACGTGCTAAACCAACCATATTATCTTTAGCACCAAAACGTCTTAAATATTCAGAAATATCACAAGCAGCATGAGGAAGGTGATGTCTCGCAAGAGTTGGTGATACAATAGCTATTTCAGAACCTGCCATAGGCGCAATAGAAAGTTCACCTAATAACTCTTTAGATTTTTCTTTAATTATATCTACATCATCAATAGGAACTGCCATATTTAAAACAAGCTCCATTTGTAAAATATTAGATTGGAGAATAAATCCTCCTAAATCTTCAATAAGCTCCTTCATTTCTTCACTTTTATGAATTCCACCAGTATAGGTTAATGTTTGATACATTACATCCTCTCCAGAAAATAAATTAATTTATATAAATTTTATAAATTTATCATATTATTTTATAATCATTATTAATGTTATAATTCTTAATATATGAAATTTATTAAAATACGAACAAAATCCTTAAATTATTAAAATTAAAAGCATTACAAAAATTAAAATATTTAAGATTATTTTAATAATAGATATAAATTTAAAAATTTAATAATTAAAGATTTAGAATTTTTTATTAAAGATTTAGAATTTCTTCTTTAGCTTTATCTGAAAATTCAAAAATTTCCCCATGAGTTGGGCAGAACCATTTAATTTCATATTCAAATATTTTAGGAATAGATTCTCTAAGTAAATCTTCATCAAAATTCATTTTAGAGTTTATTAACTCAATAGAATCTTCATTTCTAAACAAATCTCCTAAAAATATCACATCCCCATATAAAAAGCAAACATGGCCTGGAGTGTGACCTGGAGTTTTTATAACAGTTACATCATTGATTTTCTCAGGTAATTCTTTTAAATTTTCCTCCTTCGGAATATTTTTCAATTTCTTAGATAATAATCTCTTAATACCTGGACGACTTTTTTCACCAGTTATGAATGGAATATCTTCAGAAGGAGCATAAACTTCACAATTTTTAACCTCTTGAATTTCAACAAGATTTCCAATATGATCAATATCATGATGAGTAATTAAAATATAATCTAAATCAATACCATCAAGTTCTTCTAAAATCTTTTTAGCATTTCCAGGAAACCCAGTATCAATCAAAATATTCTTTTCACCTTTAATTAAAAAGATGTTAAATTTTTTAGATGATTCTAAAGAATAAACATTTTCTGTAATTTTTATCATTTAAACACCACACTTAATTATCCAAAAAATAAACAAATAGAAATAATTATCATAAGTGCTATCATAAAGGGAGGATAACGTTTCTCTAAATTATCTGAATCTATTTTATTTAAAATTCTTGGACCTAAAAATCCTCCAAAAATTGAACCAATAGCTAATAACAAAATAATTGGAATATCTAATCTTCCAAGAGCATAATAACCTACAATTCCTGCTAATGAATTAAATATAAGTACAAAAACAGTAGTTCCAATAAC
>JAKSUD010000141.1 GCA_024409185.1 archaeon | reverse complement strand
GGAGATAAATCCAATACAAACTCAGATAAAACAAATATAACAATTACATAGATATATGCAATAGCTAAAACAATCAAATCATTTGTATTCATAAACATAAAAAATCACACAATATAACTTTTATAAAAACTTATTTATAAAACTTATTGAAATTAAGCTAATTTTAGCTAAAATTTATTAAATTATCACTCAAATATTGATAAATTTTAAAATAAAATATAAATTATTATTTTATTTATAAAATAATAAATAATAGCTAAAATATTAAATAATAAATTTATTCTGGGTCATATTCTCCATATTCACAACCAATATGTTTAGCAATGACTTCATCAATTAATTCATCACCTTTGTATAATTTAACGGTTCCTTGACCATTTCCACCATTCCAAAGGCGGTTGTGTCTTTTCTTACCATCAGGTGCTTCATAATTAACAAATACCATATCTTTTTTCTCACAAGTAATGTCAGTAATCATTCTGTATTTACCTGCTTTTTGGTCTACATGCCATACGATTTGAGTGTTTCATGAGATTCAAATTCAGTTTTTACAAATTTCCAGAATTTAGAGAAGTTAAATTCATAAGATTTACCTTCATAGCAGAAATCAGATAATAATTGTCTATTTAATGCAATTGGACCTATTTTTGGTCTTCCTCCACCAATATCAAAAGCACTGTTTTCTAATTTCTTACCAGTTTTTTTACTTGTTAAATCACATGAGGAAAGCCATACCCATGGACTAGTAAAGTTTTTACCCCAGTTTTTATCAGAGTAACCATAGGATTTTTCTGGAATAACATCGTATTTAACACCATCTAAGATAATTTGTCCTTCAAATTGAGTTTTAATACCTTCTGCATGCCAGAACATTTCAAATGCTTTTAAGGTTTGGAATAAGTTACTTGCACCATAACCTACATTAAAAGCAATTTGTTTATCAATTTTAATATCCCATTCAATTTCACCAAAATCACACATATATTCAGGGTGTGCTTCAGATTCTTCTTGAGTAAGTTTTACACTACCTTTCATATGGTCTTCAGTACACATACAGTCAGCAGCTTCAATAAAGAATGGAGAACCTTTTTTAAGATTTACATCATCCCATCCAAAGAAACGATGTAATTGTTTTGAATTTTCTCCCCAAGTACCAGCTTTAACCATCAAATAAGAAGGTTTTACGCCTTTTGCTTGGTTTTCAGGTAATTGACCAAATATAGGGTCTTTTCCACCTAAAGCAGGGTTATAAATAAAGTATTCGATAAAGAATGGTTTTTCTTCACCAGTTTCAGAATTAATTGCTGTTAAAGAATGCCACCATCAGTCGTAACCTTGTTTAGCAAAACTACCAGTTAACATCATTTTATTACGAGTAATATCTGATTTATTAGCCATAGTATTTTCCTCTTTTATTTTTATTTAAATTTATAAACTAAATAATTAAATTTATTAATTTAATTTAGATTATAAGTAAATTTTATGATAATTTAAATGTTTTAATTTAATCTCAAGGTTTAAATTAATTTAAATTATAAGTATGTTTTATATTAAATTATAATGATTATTTATCAACTAATTTAGCATCTAAAACATGGAAATTTCCACTATCACGATGCCAATCTATTTTAGAATCAATAATTTCAATTCTCTTTTTAAAGATGGGTCCATCAATAACTAAAGTTTCAGCTTCACCACCTTCAAAAGCTAAATGAAGATAAGTTTTTTCACTAATTTTAATTAAATCATCAAGAGCATTTCTATCAATTTCTTTACATAACCATGTTTCATCAAGACCTTCCGCATAAACTCCACTAATAATAACTTTAAATCCAGATGATAAAATAAGTTCCATATATTCTCTTGGATCTTTATGCCAAAATGGAGAAATAGTTTTTAAACCAACTTCCTCACATAATCTTTCAATCCTTGATTTTTGATATGTTGAAAATAAGGCACCAGTATAAATAACTTCAATACCTAATTCTTTTAAATTAGCTAATTCAACCTTTAAATCATCTAATTCTTTTTCTTTTTCACCATCGGTAACTGCTTTTATTAATGGAATATCTAATGCTTCAGAGATTAAATCTGTAAGATGAATATTAGGTACATGAAACATATAAGATTCTTTATTTATAGATTCCATAGACAATAAATATTGAACATCATCACCTTTATTTAAAGAGTAATATAATGCCATAACACTATCTTTTCCACCAGAAAATAAAACTGCAGATTTCATATTTTCATCTTTAATTAATTGATAAATGAATAGAAATATATCTATTAAATTAATATATATTAAAAGTAGTTATTAAAACTTTTCTATTATCCATTATATTTAAAAATGAGATTTATTTATCTTTAATTTTTAAAAACAATAGATTTAAATAAAATAATAGTTAAAATTAGCTATTTGAATTAAAATATTCCTGAAAAAGAATTAATATATAAAAATATAATCAAAATAATAATTAATTTAAAAAATCATTCTAAAAACTAGAAAAAATAATGAAAAAGATTTAAATTATCATAAATGAGAAAAAAATTATAAATTAAGAGAAAAATAGAAAAAATAATTAAAAATAATGAAAAAAATAAAAAAATAAATTAATTATCTTCGTCCTTTTCTAAAGAATCCAATAACAGAATCTGCATAAATTCCAGCAATTGAAACACAAACACCAATCAAACCAGTAATTATAATTATAACCCATTGACTTAATAAGGAATCTGATGTATGAGTAATAAGACTTTGAACTGGCCCCTCCACAGAATTAACAGTATAATGTTTATCTTCTAAATATGTTTTAATATCTTTTACTGAAGAAGATTTAACATTTACTTGAAGGTGTATGAAAGCAAATTCAGAAGAAACTCCATTTTTAGATAACCAAGATACAAGTGATCCTAATGTAGCAGTAGATTGAGAGTCTTCTGCTAAATTAACAGAAATAATATCATTATTTAATTTAAATGATTTAATTTCATTCATAGAATTTAAATGAGTTTCAATAGTTTTCTGTTGAGAATTCGTATACGAATTAGTTTTTAAATCAAACCCATTTGTAGATATGGACTCAACACCATCCTGATTTAAAATCTCAGAACTAATTTGAGTTACATTTGAAGAAGTAGGTAAAATCAAATTAATATGTTCATTTTCAGTGGTGAAAAGCCCATAAAGAGTAGCTCCTATATAAGGAGATTCTTCATAAATAGGTTCTATAAAGAAATATCCTCCAACTCCACCAAGAACAAATCCAATCATAATAATAAAAGCAATTTCTTTTTTTCCAATATATGTAGAAATTAATCCCATGGAAAAAACAATTACCATTATTAAAATGAATAAAATTATAAATACTACTCCTGAAAAAATATCCATTTAAATCACTCTTTTTTACAAATAGAAGTTTAAAAACATTAATATACTTTAT
>JAKSUD010000140.1 GCA_024409185.1 archaeon | reverse complement strand
GGAGTAATTTTTAAAATATTTATTATTTAATAAAAATTATAATTCCAATAATTTATATTATGGAAGTTGATATTGTGCTACTTGAAGTTAAAGATTTAGTTGTTGAAGTAGAAGGAAAACGTGTTTTAAATGGCGTTAACTTATCTATTAAAGAGGGAGAAACCCATGTACTTTTAGGTCCTAATGGTGCAGGGAAAAGTACTTTATTTTTAACAATATTAGGGTTCCCTAAATATGATGTTGTTAGTGGATCAATTTTATTTAATGGTGAAGATATCACTGATTTAAACACTACTGAAAGAGTTCAAAAAGGTATTGGGGTTAGTTTCCAAAACCCTCCTGCTGTTCGTGGAGTTAGTGTAAGAAATCTTTTAAAATTTGAATGTGGTTTAGAACCTGAAGATGAGTTACCTCTTGAAATGCAAGAGTTATGTAAAAAATTAAAATTTAGTGATGAATTCTTAGATAGGGATGTTAATAGAGGATTTTCTGGAGGAGAAGTTAAAAGATCAGAAATTCTTCAATTACTCGCTCAAAAACCATTATTTACAATGTTTGATGAACCAGATTCTGGTGTAGATATTGAAAATGTAGAATTACTTGCTGAAGAATTAAATGTCTTATTAGATAAACAGAAAAAACCTGGACAAAGAAGAAGAGCAGGATTGCTTATTACTCATTTAGGTTATATTTTAAACTTTGTTAATGCAGATAAAGCACATGTATTAATGAATGGTGTTATTGCTTGTTCAGGAGCTCCTGATGAAGTTTTAGAAGACATTAGAAAAGAAGGATTTAAAGGATGTGTTGATTGTGCGCAATGTGGCTCAGGATGCAGCGAAAGCTAAGGATAAAAAAGCAGCTTTAGGTACTGATATCGTCATTGAAAACTTTTCAAAAGAAGATATCAATGCTTTTGATGTGCTTGATGATCTTAATGATGTTGATAAAAAAACTCAAAAAGCATTTTTAAAAGTAGGTGTAGATACTAATTCTGAAGAAAGAGCAGGTTCTTTTATCCAAATGGATCAATCTAATATTTTCTCACATGCTATTTCTGATTCTATTGAACTTATGAACTTAGGTGTAGCATTAGATAAACATTCTTGGTTAAAAGATTATATGTGGAATGCTGTTAAACCAGATGTAGATAAATATACTGCTCAAACAGCACTTCGTGAAGCTGAAGACAAAGAATACAGTGGATACTTTGTAAGAGCATTACCTGGTCATAAAGAATACTTCCCAGTACAAGCCTGTATGTTTATTGCAGACCAAGATGTTATGCAAACTACTCACAATATTGTTATTGCTGAAGAGAATTCAGAACTTCACATGATTACTGGTTGTGCAACTGGTGATGATATTTCTTCTGCACTTCACGTAGGAATTTCTGAAATTTATATTAAACCTGGTGCTAAAGTTACATTTACTATGGTTCATAATTGGGCAGAACAAGTAGAAGTACGTCCAAGAACTGCTGTTGTTCAAGAGAAAAACAGTACTTATATTAATAATTATATTTTAACTAGTCCAGTAAAATCTATTCAATCTTACCCAACTACTCAATGTAATGGTGAAGGTGCAAGAGCTTTATTCCAAAGTATTCAAAGTGGAACTAAAGAATCTGTTATTGATATGGGTTCAAGAGCTATCTTAAATGCTCCAGGTACTAGTGCAGAAATTGTTTCTCGTTCAGTAGCTAATGATCAATCTAGAATTTTGTCTAGAGGTCACTTAGTTGGTAATGTTCCAGATGTTAAAGGACACTTAGAATGTCATGGTTTAGTTTTAGATGATGAATCTTCTATCTATGCTGTCCCTGAACTTGAAGCAAATGCAGCTAACTTAAAAATGTCTCACGAAGCAGCTGTAGGTCAAATCGATGAAGAAGAAATTTATTATTTAACTTCTCGTGGTTTAACTGAAGAACAAGCAGCTTCTATGATTGTAAGAGGTTTCTTAAGTATGGATATTGTCGGATTACCTGATGAATTAGCTGCAGAAACCCAAAAAATGATTGATATGAGTCTTGAAGGAATGTAATTATAAGTTACTTTTACTTATTTTTACTTCTTTTTTTATTTTTTTTAACTTATTTTACTTTATTTTTATTTAGATTTTACCTATTTTTTTTAACTTATTTAGTTTATATTTTATCTGAATGTTTAATTAATTTCTACTATTTTTTACTTATTTTTTATCTAAAGTTTTAGAAATTTTTCATAATTTTTTGGTATTATTTTGTAATATTTTTTTATTCAAACAAATTTTTTTAATATCTAAACATTATCATTATTTTTTACTTATTTTTGATTATTTTTTAATTTTTAAATGCTTTTTTTAGATATTTTTTATTTTGTTCGTTTTTTATTTTTTTATAATTAATAATCTTTTTAAAAAAAAAAGTATTATACTATATAAAGTTTTTCTCTTAAAGTTCTAAGTAACCTTTATATTTATTTTTAATAATATATTATATTAGTACATTAATGTTAAGCTGAGCTAGCTCATTGACGTACGATGATTTGAGGATTAGGATATAAATTTAAATTGTTGATTTGGATTTTTATTTGTATCTTGATTTACGATTTGAAAACTTTTTTAAAAAAGAATTTGATTGAAATTTAAAAAATTTAAAAGGTTTTTTGATTTGGATCTTTTAGGTTTTTTAGAAAAATCTTGAATTTATTAATTCAAGAGGGAATCTATTATCTGATTCATTTGATGAAGTTAATAGATAAAAAGTGGATTTATTAATCTTTAAAAGTTGAATTTACAAAAAACAGAGTAAATAAAACTTTTTTAATTCATTTATATGATTTGGTAAATGAATAAGATTATTATTGAAACTAAAAAAATATTTGAATAATAGAGGAGGATAAACTCTATGTCTGATGATATAAAAATTGTAATGTTTTGTTGTAACTGGTGTTCCTACGGTGGAGCAGACACTGCAGGTACCGCAAGAATGCAATACCCACCTAACATTCGTGTTATTAGAGTAATGTGTTCTGGAAGAATTGACCCTCAGTTTATTTTAAAAGCATTCAGAGACGGTGCTGACGGAGTATTCGTAGCAGGATGTCACATGGGTGACTGCCACTACGATGCTGGTAACTATAAACTTGACAGAAGAATGAGATTAGTCTATAAATTAGTCGAAGATATGGGAATCGGAAAAGAAAGAGTATACCACGATTGGATTTCTGCTTCCGAAGGAGAAAAATTCAAAAACGCTGTAACCATGATGGTAAACAGAATCAAAGAATTAGGACCTTCCCCATTAAAAGCACAATTAGATGCTGAAGCATAATTTAATTGGAGGAATTATTTATGGCAGATAAAACTAAAATAGGAACTATGTGGCTCGGTGGATGTTCCGGTTGTCACTTATCTATTGCTGATTTCCACGAATCTTTATTAGATGTTTTAGAATTAGCTGAATT
>JAKSUD010000014.1 GCA_024409185.1 archaeon | reverse complement strand
ATATCTTTAACATTTATAACATCATAATTTTCTTTTATGGTTTTAAGGTCATTATCACTACAGTTATAAATTCTAATTGTTATATCATTAGTTTGGCCATCAATATTTCCTAAAACAGAATCTGCAGAGTTTATTGTTTGAGAATCTGCTCTGATTATTTTTAATAATTGAATTGGGTTTTCAGTAATGATAATTCTAGGGTCTTTTATTTTATTTAAATTATTTATTAATTGTTGGTATGTAATAGTGTCTATTTTAGACATTGCAATATCAGTAGTTATCTCGTAATTAGTTTTCTCATTAATTCCTGAAACTAAATCATTGAGAGAATTTATAGATTTAGGTGAAATTTTCACTTCTTTAATGTTTTTGTATTTTTCTCCAGTTGTTTCTAAACTAATTTGATCAAAGTAAATATCTGCTTCGGGAACATCTTTATATAATCCTACTAAGTATTTTTGACCTTGATTTTCTACTAAAACTTTAACATTAGAACCTTTTTCATCTCCAATCCATAGTACTGTACCATTTATGGATACTTTTTCTCCAGAACTTGCATTGGTACCAACTATTTGACTTTTAATTATGTATCCATTTTTATATAAATTTAAATAATTTTCTGTAATTTTATTTGAAGTTGATGAATCAAAATTTACTGCAGAACCATTATCGTTATCTGCAGTCATATGATAAACTGCAAAACTAATTGCACAAACAATACAGATTATAATTAAAATGTCTATTATTGTAAGTTTAACTTTCATTTTTTATTCTTCCTTAGTGTATTTGTTTAATATTGTAAAAATTATTCGTCTAAGAAAATAGCTCCTAAAGGACATATATTGTAGCATTCTCCACAGTTTACACATCCTTCTTTAACTTTCATTGTATATCCTACTTTTATAATTAATTCATTAGGGCATACAGGAATACATTTTTCACATACTCCACATAAGTCAGCTTCTATCTCCACTTTATCATCCTTTTATTAATTTATTAATATTATTTGAATATTATTATTAAAATATAAATCTTGTTATTTATATAATTTTTTAAAAATTCGAATTAGTTTTGGAATTTATTTTTAATTTTTATTTTTAATTTAATTGGATTAACAAAACATTTATATACTATTAAGTACAACCTTATATTGTTGTTATATTATGCAGGGGTGCCCGAGCGGCCAAAGGGGGAGGACTTAAGATCCTCTGGTGTAGGCCTTCGAGGGTTCGAATCCCTTCCCCTGCACTTATTCTTAAATTTTTTATGCATTTTTCTCGATTTTGCCTTAGTGGCTCAGCTGGTAGAGCGCTACCTTGGTAAGGTAGAAGTCGGGGGTTCGAATCCCCCCTAAGGCTCTTTTTTATAAGATATTATTAATACTTTTTCATGATTTTTTATTACTTTTAATTAGATTTATAAATATATAAAACAATATATTTAAATATAAGCTTAATTTAATATTTACATTACTAAAATATTTGATTTAAATTTTTTAAACATATTTTAATTCTAAATTATTTTAGAGAGTGATAGTATGGTTAAACATTTTAATATTATAATGGCAGGAGTTATTTCAGGAATCGTTGCATTATTTACTTCATGGTTAGGTGTTTCTGGTACTGTTATTGGTTCTGTTTTAAGTTCTTTTTTATATCAATTACTTTCAACTTATTATGATGAAAAGACTAAAGATATTGATCTCTCAAAAGTACGTGATAAACGTCGTAATACTCGTGTTTCATCAAATGTTTCATCTGAAAGTAATATTGGTGAGAATAAAAAAAGTAGTTCTGTATTAACTCATAAAATTGCTTTTATTTTTCCAATTGTAGTAATTTTAATTATTGAAGCTGTATTCTGTTTAAGTGATATTCATTATATTATTTCTAATCTATTTTATTTGTTAGAAGCAGCTACAGATCAAAATTTATTTAGAGTAATGGGTATTTCTTTAGTGGTTATTAGTATTTATCCATTTCTTAAGCCAGACATTATTAAAAGAATAAATGGGTTTGTTTTATTAATTGTCGGTGGTCTTTTGTTCCTTAGAGGAAATGTAGATTTACATCCAATATTCACTAAAATATATTATTTAGGTTTTGATCGTATTGATCCAATTCTTGGATTTATGATTTGTATTATTTTATTGATTGTAATTATTAGTGTTTTAATCCCTTCAAAATCTGAAATAAATAAAATTTCTAAAAATATTCCAAATGCTAAAAAAATTAGAACTGATTTTATTAACTCTAATAATTTTGGTGCTAATAATAGGAATATGTCTGGTAATTTTAATAATCACTCAATTAAAAATAATTATATTGATGATTTAGATAATAATGGTTATGGTGCTAATGTTCAATATAATTATGTGAATGATTTAGATTTTGTTCCAAATAATATTAATAATAAAATTTATGTTGATGATTATGGAGAACCTCTTCCAATATATGAAGAAGATTATATTTATGTATCTGATCCAAATAATCCAAATAGAACTATTAAGAAAAAAATTCTTAAAAAAATTAGTGAAGATATTAATCATCCTAAACGTAAATAATAGTAATAGCTATTAATTTTAGCTATTATTTTCTCTTTTTCTTTTTTTTAATTTAATTAATTTAATTAATTTAATTTCATATGTAGGTTTAATATTCTTTTTTAATTCAGATTCTTATATTTTTTATCTTAGATTTTTTTTAATTGGATCTTCTCCAGGTATTTCCACATTTAGCACATCTTATAAAAAATGTCGGTGCTTCATCTGCAGATCTTGTTTGAACAGTCCACCAGTAACCTTTTGTTCCACCACATTTATAACAAGTAATCTCTGTAGTAGGTAAGGTTTTATTATTATCAGTAACAATAACTTCTTTTTGAAATTCTACGTCTTTTTCAAATTTATATTCTTTTTCAAGTTCTTCTTCTACCACTTCATCTTCCCATCCACATCTACATTTTAATTTACCATTTTTTGGTAGAATCATAGAATTACATTTAGGACAAAATTTCATTGTTATACCACTCATTAATTTTAAAAAAAGTTTAAATTTATAATTTAGTTACTTTATTATATTGTATAATTATTTTATTTAAGATTATTGTATAAAATAAGTTTTATTAGATATGGTTAAATTTTTAAATCTATTTATTAATTATGTAATGAAAAAAAAAGAAAATTTTAAAAATAAAAAGATGGAAGAGCTAAAATGCTCCCCCACCTCCTCCA
Organism: archaeon; assembly: GCA_024409185.1. Taxonomy (GTDB): domain Archaea; phylum Methanobacteriota; class Methanobacteria; order Methanobacteriales; family Methanobacteriaceae; genus Methanobrevibacter. The sequence continues at coordinate 7,805 of JAKSUD010000014.1, read as the reverse complement.
CCAGAACCTCCTCCAATTCCACCAACAGAATTGTTTGAAGTTGCAGTGCTTATTCCTGTGTTTATTGCATGGTGTAATGCATGATGTCCTCCGAAGTAATAGAACAAGAACAAATCATTACCATAGAAGTAATCATTACCATTATATTCAATCATTTTCATAGCTTTGTAAACTTCATCAGCTACGCCAAGTGCAGTTGCATAAACTAAATATTCGTTCCAAATAGCTATTGATTCAGGAGGATGCTCTTTGATTAAAGAGTAATCCTTAAGATATTTCTTAAAGTTTTTCCATTTTGCATTATATTCAGCACCTTCATCAGTCCATCTACCACCAACAGTTGAAGGAATTTTTAAACATATTATTCCAACTATTCCCATGAAAATAGCTACAATTAATGACTTAAATGCATTCTCTACTATTGAATTAATAGAGAAGTATCCTAATATAATTGCTAAAATTATTATTATGATACCATAATATTTTATATGATTTGCACCACTTTCAATAAAGTATTTTTTAAGTTTAGATTTTGGAAGATAAGTGCTTTTAAAGCTTTTTTCCCAATATTCAATTTCAGTAGAGAAATTTTTTGCAATTTGGGATCCTTTTAAACTTGATTCCATATGATCTAAATTAATTTTTCCATTTAATTCAAATGGTTTTAAAATATTTAAAACTTCATTTTCAAATGGTTTAAGTTCACTTAATTTATCATAATTTATTTCCATAATTGCACTATTTTTAAGGCCGTTACTTTCTTCTTTAGATATAGAAATAACTTTTCTATTAATTAAATCCATAATAGTTGCTTGGAATCCATGAGTATCTGGTTCTCCCACTGTTTTTCCAAATCCTCCTTGCATTGCATTTACAAATGCAGGAGAATCTTTTGTTGGAAGTTCTCTTTCATAAATTCCATTATAAGCTATTTTTGGTTCTCTTCCTTCTCTAAAGTAAATTATCACAGGTATTGCAATAGAAAGAATAGCTAAAATATCTACAACTAAAAATCCAGTATTTGCAAATTCATTTGCATTTTCATAATCTTTTTGAATCTTTTTAATTTCAGCCAAACCTGGGGAATTAATATGTTGTGCATAAATTGGGTTTTTAAATTCACTAAGGGGGATTGTTGATCTAAGTTCAAGATATTCTCCACTTCCAATAAAACCACTTTCAACGTTTAAAGTGTTGTTAGTCCAGGAATCTTTGCTTACGTGATTATATGGGTTAATCCAGTATTCAATTCCTTTTTTATTTGGATAATGAATAGTAGCTTTCACGTGATATACATTTGCTTCCCATTCTTCTCCCCAAAGTTTATAATGTAACTCTCCAGTATCAGTATAAATTTTTATAACATTTGTGAAATCATATTCGTAATGTACTTTAATATCTGAATTTGGAGCTATTTTATGAGTTTTAGCTTCATCACTATAAATATAAACTTTTATTCTTTCTTTACCTTCTTCATTGATAATAGTATAATCACAATATGCTCCTTCTACACTAACTTTTAGGTTCTTTACTTCTTGATTATCTTTTAATGGAATATCTCTATATACTCCATTAGCAGAACTATCGAAATGGTAATTAATAGTTTCTTTTACATGTAAAAGACCATTTTCTTCTACAAATAAATCAACTATTCCACTAGTTAAAGAATAATCTACATCATCTGCAGATACAGCAGGTATTGTTGATGCAAGGAATACTAAAACTAATAGAATAGCTATTGTTTTTCGTTTTAGGTTCATATTTTCACCTAATTTAAATTAGTTTTATTAATTTAATATCATTTAATTATTACTATTAGAAATATTAATATTATTTTTATTTAGAATTCTACTTTAGGTACAGATCTTGTTTCTCCAGCAGTTTCAAAGAAATCCACTTCTTTAAATCCAAAAGCATTTGCAAAGATGCTGCTTGGGAATGTTTGACATTTATTATTGTACATATAAACAGTATCATTATAAAATTGTCTTGAATATGCAATTTTATCTTCAGTTTCTGCTAATTGTTTTTGTAATTCTTTAAAGTTTTCATTAGCTTTTAAATCAGGGTAATTTTCAGCTACTGCAAATAATGTTTTTAAAGTACCTGATAATGTATTATTAGCTTCTTCAATATCTTTTACAGTATTTGCATTCATAAGTCCAGATCTTGCTTTAGTCACATCATCAAAGATTGTTTTTTCATGTGATGCATATCCTTTAACAGTTTCGATTAAATTTGGGATTAAATCTGCTCTTCTATTTAATTGAACATCAATTTGAGCCCATGCATTTTTAACTTTATTTTTAGCTTTTACAAGTCCATTGTATAATGCAATAATTGCAATTATTAAAACTATAATTATTACAACAACAATTATTATTCCTATTGTTAATAATTCCATTTTTTACCTCCATTCATTAATGTATTTTTTAATTATATACATTATTAATTTAAATGTTATTTTATAATTATGTAAGTTATTATTTATAGTTATGCTATTTTAAGATTTGAATTTTCATAATATTTTGTCATGATTTAAAAATTTTTCATGATATTTTATGATGATTTTTATGAATTTTTCTAAATCTCTCCATTTTGACCTTTATTAGTAATACTTTTTTATAATTTTGTCATATTTATCATGATTAATTAGGATTTATCCCAAAGTTTATATATCTTGTAATTTATAATGATTATTAATGATAGAATGGAGGAAAATTCAATGATTGAAATTCGCTTTCACGGTCGTGGAGGACAAGGTGCTGTAACTGCAGCTGAAATTTTAGCTAAAGCAGCATTTGAAGATGGTAAATTCTCTCAAGCGTTCCCATTCTTTGGTGTTGAAAGAAGAGGAGCTCCTGTTATGGCTTTTACCAGGATTGATGATGAACCTGTAAATATCAGATATCAAGTTTACAATCCTGATTATGTCTTAGTTCTTGACGATGGTCTTTTGAATGTTGTAGATGTGTATGCTGGAGTTAAAGAAAACAGTGAAATTATTATAAATACTACAAGTGATATTAAGGGTGAATCCCATCCAGTTTATAATATTGATGCGACTGGTATTGCTTTAGAAAACTTAGGTGTTAATATTGTTAACACAATTATTTTAGGTTACTTTGCAAAGAAAACTGGTGCAGTTAGTATTGAATCTCTTTTAAAAGTAATTAAAGAAACTTTCCCAGGTAAATTAGGGGAAAAGAATGCTGTAGCTGCTAAAATAGCTTATGACATGGCTTAATTTTAATAAATTAAGTTGATTCTTATTTTAATTAATTTCTTAAGTTTTTGATAATTTGCTCGATGAAGTATTAATAAAAAATATAAAATTCAAAATTAGAATTAATTTTTTAAAATGAAATTAATTAAAAATTCTTTTAAAATGAAAATAATAAAACTTATAATTTAACTTTAACGGAAAATAAAGGTGATTAAATGGTTTCTATTGGGTGCGGAATAAGTGAACCTGGAAGTACTCGTAATAATAAAACCGGGAGTTGGAGAACTTTTAAACCAGTTCTCGATAAAGAAAAATGTGTAGATTGTGATAATTGTATTTTGTTCTGTCCAGATGGATGTATTGGAAAAGAACATGAAATTGATTATGATTATTGTAAAGGCTGCGGTATTTGTAAAGTAGAATGCCCAGTTAAAGCTATTGAAATGATAAGAGAAGAATAGCTAAAAAAGAAATAGGAGAAATTTTATGACAAAACAAGTTATGACATCAAATAAAGCAGTCACTGAGGCTGTTAAATTGGCTAAACCACAAGTTGTTCCTGTTTATCCTATTACTCCACAAACTACTATCTCCGAATATCTTGCACAATATGTTGCAGATGGAGATTTAGATGCTGAGTATATTAGAGTAGAATCAGAACACAGTACTATTAGTGCTACTTTAGGTGCTTCTGAAGCTGGTGTAAGAGTATTCACAGCTACTTCTTCTCAAGGATTAATGTTAATGCATGAAATATTATTTGCAGCTGCTGGAATGAGAGCTCCAATAGTAATGGCAGATGCAAACAGAGCTATTTCTGCTCCATTAAATATTTGGAACGATCAACAAGATTCCATCGCACAAAGAGATGCAGGATGGATTCATTTATATGTAGAAAATGCTCAAGAAGCTCATGATACTATTATTCAAGCTTATAAAATTGCAGAAAACAAAGATGTTTTATTACCAGTTATGGTATGTTTAGATGGATTTATTTTAACTCACACTGTTGAACCTGTTGAACTTTTAGAAGCAGAAGCAGTTGATGAGTTCTTACCAGCTTATGAACCAACTCATGCTTTTTTAGACCCTGCAAAACCAATGTCTTTAGGTACTTTAGCAGATCCTGAATATTATACAGAAGCAAGATATGCAATGCAAGTAGCTATGGATAATTCAAAATCTGTTATTAAAGAAGTAGGTGCAGAATTTGGTGAAAAATTCGGAAGAAAATATGATCTTGTAGAACCATACAAATGTGATGATGCTGAGATTATATTAGTTGCTATGGGTTCAATGTGTAGTACAATCAGAGTTGTTGTTGATGAATTAAGAGAACAAGGTGAAAAAGTAGGTCTTCTTAAAATTAGAGCTTACAGACCTTTCCCTTATGAAGAAATTAATGAAATTGTCAAAAATGCTGATAAATTAGCAGTTCTTGATAAAAACGTAACTTTCGGTATTGGTGGAGCTCTTTTCACTGATATTTGTGCTAAATGTGATAACGACACCTATGGTTTTATCCTTGGTTTAGGTGGAAGAGATATCATTCCTGATTATATTAAAGAATGTGTAGAATTAACAAAATCTGGTGAGAAAAAAGTTAACTGGATTGGACTTAAGGAGGATGAATAAAATGGATTTCTCTCAAGAAGAATTATTAGCACCAGGTCACAGAGGTTGTGCAGGTTGTGGAGCTTCTATTGGAGTAAGACTTGCTCTTAAAGCTTTAGGTAGAAACACTGTAGCTATTTCTGCAACTGGTTGTTTAGAAGTTATGACCACTCCTTATCCTGAAACTGCATGGGAAATTCCTTGGGTTCATGTTGCATTTGAAAATGCAGCAGCTGTTGCTTCTGGTGTAGAAAGAGCATTAAAAGCACAAGGAAAAGAAGATGTTAATATTGTAGCTTTCGGTGGTGACGGAGGTACTACAGATATTGGTATGCAAGCCTTATCTGGTGCTATGGAAAGAGGTCACAACTTAACTTATGTTTGTTATGATAATGAAGCTTATATGAATACTGGTATTCAAAGAAGTAGTTCTACTCCATTTGGTGCATCAACTACTACTTCTCCAGCAGGTAAACAAAGTTTTGGTGAAGATAGACCTAAGAAAAATATGGCTTTCATTATGGCAGCTCATGGAGTTCCATATGTAGCTACTGCATCTATCGCTTACCCTGAAGACTTTATGAAAAAAGTTAAAAAAGCTGCTGAAACTGATGGTCCAGCTTATATTCACTTAAACCAACCTTGTACAACTGGTTGGGGATTCAAACCTGAAAACACTATTCAACTTGGTAGATTAGCTGTTGAATCTGGTGCTTGGGGATTATTTGAAATTGAAAATGGTGAATTTAAAGTTACTTACAGACCTCAAAACAGAAAACCAGTTAAAGAATACTTATCTGCTCAGAAAAGATTCAGACACCTTACTGACGTAGAAATTGATCAAATTCAAGAATTTGTTGACGCTCAGTGTGAAGAATTAGGAATATAGGTAATTAGAAGGAGGTAACTCTTTTGGAAAAATTATTAGTACAAACTGAATTATGTGATGGTTGTAAAGACTGTGAAAAAGCTTGTGAAGGAGTTCATGGTGTTTCTAGAATCACTATTCATGATTTAGAAGGTTCTTATTATCCTATTCGTTGTCAACAATGTGAAGATGCTCCTTGTGAAATTATTTGTCCAACTGGAGCTATGTCTAACTTAGGTGTAAATACTGAAAAATGTATTGCTTGTGGTTTCTGTGCAATATCCTGTCCATTTGGAGCAATCCGTGTTGAAAATGGTAATGCTCATAAATGTAATCATTGTGCAGGTCGCGAAGAAGGTCCTGCTTGTGTACAAGCTTGTTCTAAACGTGCTATTGAAGTTAGTGATTGTAATGATATTATTGCAAGAAAACAAAAAGCACATATAGAAAAAATGGCAGGATTAGGTAAAAAACCTAAAGCAAAAAGTTTTATAAATGTTATTACCTCTGATACAAGAGCTAAAAAAGCATTTGAGGATTAAAAGGTGAAAATATGACAGAATTAGTTGTAAAACCAGAACTTTGTGTTGAATGTGGACTTTGCGAACGTAACTGTCCTAATAATGCAATTCGTGTATACGATAGTGTACCATTGTTCTGTATGCATTGTAGTCCTGATAGAGCACCTTGTCTTCTCATTTGTCCTAAAGGAGCTATTGAAGAGGTAGGTGGAGCTATCACTATTAATGAAGAAAAATGTATTGGTTGTAAATTATGTCAAGAAGTTTGTCCTATTGGTGCAATTACCATCAATGAAGTAGGTCAAGCTAAAAAATGTGATTTATGTAAAGGTCAAGACAAACAACAATGTGTAGAATCTTGTCCAACTGGTGCATTAATTAACAATTCTGAAGAAGTGATTGCTGCAAAACAAGAAAAACTTTCTGAAGGATTTAAGAAAATTCAAAAATTCATGAAATAATTGATTTTAAATCAATTTTTCTTATTTTTTATTTATTCTTATTTTTTTATTTATTTTTATTTTAATTTTTAGTAATTTTATTTCTATTTTTACTATTTTCCTTATTTTTATTATCTGACATGATAATCTGAAGCTATTAAATATTATTATAAATCTTTGAATTTAAAGAAAATAAATATCTTTTTAAATATGAGAAATTATTTTTCTGAATAAAAATTTGTTCTGTTTTAAAAGTTACTATAAAAATTTATATATAGAAAACCATAGTCTATGATAATGGTCGATAGGAATGAAAAAAGACAAAATTTGATTTTCCCAATTTTGTTCATAATGGATATTATTATCATTATTTATATGGTTCTTGTTAAAGCAACTATACCTTTAATTTTATTCGATACTTTTGTTTCATTAGTATTGTTAATAGATATTGGTTTTGAAATTAAACATGGTGTTGATAAAAAGAAATCTTTAAAAGATAATATTATACCAATTATTGCAAGTATTCCTTATGATTTAATTTTATTAGGTAGTGGTTTAAGTTTATTGAAATTTTTAAGATTATTCAGAATAATAAAAATTTTAAAGATTGCAAGTATAATAAACCCTATAATTCGTAAAATTGAACAAATTAATAATAAAATACATATTGATAAACTTGTTATATTTATAGTAGGTATTCTTCTTATTGGTGCTTTGATTATATCTTTAGTTGAAGATATTAGTTTTTTACAAAGTATTTATTTTGTAATAATTACTTTTATCTCTGTAGGTTATGGGGATATAACAATGCAGACTCAAATTGGAAAAATAATTGCAATAATTATTTCTTTAACAAGTATTGTGGGAATTGGTGCATTGTCTGCATTAGTTATTACTTATTTTAACATAGAAAAAGATTCAACTATTTTAAATTTAGAAAAAGAAGTTGTTGAATTAAAAAAACAAAATGAAATAATTATGGAATTATTAAAAAATAAAGAAGAAAATAAGTAGCAAATTATATTCAATAATGCAGGATTTACTATTATTTTTATTTTCTTTTTGTATTTTTTTTAAATTATTTTTCATATTTTATTCTTTTTTTAATAAATTTTAATAAATTATTTAAATCTATA
>JAKSUD010000139.1 GCA_024409185.1 archaeon | reverse complement strand
TCGTGATGGTAAAAGTGTTTTTGCTAAGTTTGTAATTGATTGTGATGAAAATATTCGTTCTAATGATGAAGTTATTATTGTAAATCAAGAGGACGAACTTTTAGCATTTGGTAAAGCTTTACTTGGATATAAAGAGATTATGGACTTTAAAACAGGTCAAGCTATTAAAACTAGAAAAGGATTTAAGAAATAATGATTTTTTCATTATTTCTGTTTTTTTATTTTTTTTAAATTTTTCATTTTTTTTTCAATTGAATTCTATTTTTATAATACTCTTATTTTTTAGCAAATTCTCCTAAGAAATTGACTTCAATTCCTTTTTTAGCTCTTTGATAATATTCTGCAGTTGCTGTAAATATTACATCTCCTGAGGAATTTAATGCAGTATCAAATGAATCTTGAACTACTGCTGTAATAAATCCAACTGCTACAGCTTGCATAGCTACATCACTTGAAATTCCAAATAATGCTGCAGCCATTGGAATAAGTAAAAGAGAACCATTAGGGACTGCTGCTACACCACAAGCAGCAATTGTTGCAATTATACATAATGCTATTGCTGAAGGATAACTAACTCCAACACCTAAAGTATGACATAAAGCTAAGGTCATTATTGCAATATTTACTGCTGCTCCTTCCATATTAATTGTTGCTCCTAAAGCTATAGATACAGAATAGAATTCTTTATCAAGACCAAGTCTTTCACAAAGTCTCATATTAATAGGGATATTTGCTGCTGAGCTTCTTGTGAAAAATGCAGTAATTCCACTTTCTCTCAAACAAGTTAATACTAATGGATAAGGATTACGTTTAAGTGTAATTCCTGCAATAAGAGGATCTGTAATGAATGCAACAATTAAAATACAAGTAATTCCTAAAAGAATTATTTTTCCATAAACTGTAAAAATTCCAATTCCACTTTGGGAAACAGCTGTAAATACAAGTCCTAAAACACCAAATGGTGCAAGTTGTATAAAAGTTCTTATGAATAATGAAATTGCATCAGCACAATCTGAAATAAAATCTAAAGTAGTTTCTTTTGCTACTATTCTTAAAACAACACCAAACATTATGGCCCAAAATAAGATGGAGATATAATTACCTTCTGCTAATGCAGTTATAGGGTTTGATATAATATTAAGGAAGAAATTAGTAAATAGTGTTCCTAATCCATTTGGAGCAGATACATGTGCAGCATTTGTTAAAGTTAATGATACTGGAAATATAAAACTCATAGTTACTGCAACAAGAGATGCAAGTAACATACTTAGTATGTATAAAGTGATACATGTTTTAAATTTACTTCCTATTCCTTTTTTTGCTTTAGAAAGAGAAGAACTAACAAGCAAAAATACAAGAAGTGGAGCTATTGCTTTAAGAACACCTACAAAAAGATTTCCTAAAAGATCAATTCCTGAAGCTTGAGGGAATAATATTCCTAAGATAGTACCTCCTATTAACCCAACTACTAAAATTCTTATAATTAAATTATATTCACACCATTTTTGGACAATATTTTTCATAATATTATATTAATTGGTGGCCATATATAATCTTTTTTTATTTTATTTCATCATATATACTATTTTTTTTTTTAAATACTGGGAATTTTTATTTCATTAGTTAATTTTATTTGTTTATTAATTTTAAAAAATAATAAAAATTTATATATTTTAAGGAATAAAAGAAAATATATTAAGATTATAAAATTATTTAATTCATTGATAAATAAGTGATATTATGATACCTGGTATGAACCCAAAACAATTAAAACAAATGCAAAGACAAATGAAAAAAATGGGAATGGATATGAAAACTCTTGAAGGTGCTCAAGAGGTTATTATTCGTTTTGAAGATAAAGAATTAATTATCACTGATCCTGAAGTTAATGTTATGAATGTGATGGGTCAAGAAAATTATCAAATTACTGGAAAAGCAGTTGAAGTAGAAATCGAAGCTGAAATTGTTATTCCTGATGAAGATATTGAAATGGTTGCTAATCAAGCAGGTGTAAGTTTAGATGCTGCTCGTGAAGCTTTAGAAGAATCTAAAGGAGACCTTGCTGAAGCTATTTTAAACCTTAACTCTTAAATTAAGGTTTATATTTTTTTTAATTTATTATAACATTGTTATTTTTTATTTCTATTTTTTAATAAAAGATATTTTAGTAATGTTATTTTTTATTTCTATTTTTTAATAAAAGATATTTTTTTTACCAAAGCCCTATTTTTAATAAATTATCTTAAATTATAAGATAAAATTTAAATATATGTTTAAATACATTAGTTATATAATAGATAATATTATATTAATTAAATCAAAGTTTAAAATTTTAATTAGGTGGTAGCTTGAAAGTAATTATAGATGCATCTAATGTTGCTCATTATCAAAAAGTTGGAAATTCAAAAGCTAAACTTGCTAATATTATTGCAGCGGTTAGGGCTTTAGAACAAGATAATCATAACTTTTTAATCATTGCAGATGCTTCATTACGTCATAGTATAGATGAGAAAGAGAATTTTATCAAATTAGTTGAAAATGAAATTATTGATGAAGTTCCTGTTGGAACTATTGCAGATCATTATATTTTAGAATTAGCTGAAGAAGAAGATGCTAAAGTATTATCTAATGATAAATTTAGAGATTTTGCAGCAGAGTTTCCAGATTTACAAAGTATGAGACTTCCATTTTCAATGAAAGATGCTAAGATAATTATTGGTAAAGCTAAAAAACCTAAAAAAGTTAAAAATCTTCTCCAACATATTTGTGATGATATTTTAACTGAATTAGATAGAAAACGATGGGTAGTTTATACAAGTAAAGAAACTACTGAGTTTACTCCACTTAATATTGCTAAACAATCTATTCTTAAACTTAATGAAAATGAAGATGATATGAGTAGTAAAATTGAAGGAGTTTTCTCAAAATTACCAATGTTTGGTAAAGTTATGGAAATGGTAGAAGATGTAGAAACATCTGCTCCATATGTAATTTTTGTATTGGTTCACCCTAAAGATTATAAAGCAGCTGTTAGAGATGCTGGGAATATTTCAGTAACTATTTCAGATAGATTAAAATTAGTTCATAAACCTTTAGTAGCTGTACGTAATGATTTATATATTAAACCAGGTTATTTTGGATTACATATTCTTTTAATTGATGAAGTTGAAGATGTACCACCATTTAATATTGAAATTCAAACTAACACTTTTGATGAGACATTTATTAAGAAAAACTCAAGAAATATTGCAAGTACTATTGCAGGAAGATTAGGTTCTTGGAAGTTTCCATTTGTCTCTGTTAAACCAAATATGTTACTAGAAAGACCTGGAGATTTTGAAATTTATCTTGAAAAAACAGGTAAAAAAGCTAAAGATAAAACGATCTAAGAAAAAAGATAAAAAAGATAAAGAAATTCCTGAAGATAAAGAAATTGAAGAAAATAAAAAGGATAATAGTTTT
>JAKSUD010000138.1 GCA_024409185.1 archaeon | reverse complement strand
CTAATAAATCTTATGTTCCAATGATGATTCTCTTAAATAAAGTTGATTTAGTTGATGAAGCTTACTTAAATGAACTTAAAAAGTATATTCCCGAGTTTATTCCAATTTCTGCTGATAAAAAGATGAATATTGATGCTCTTAAAGAGCAAATTTATAATAACCTTGACCTTGTAAGAGTTTATCTTAAACCACAAGGTAGACATGCAGATATGGAAGACCCTCTTGTTATTAAGAAAGGAGCTACTGTTATTGATGTTTGTGGTAAACTTCACAGAGAGTTTGTTAAAAACTTTAGACATGCAAAGATTTGGGGAACTTCTGTTAAATTCCCAGGTCAAAAAGTAGGTCCTGACCATGTTTTAGATGATGAGGATATTTTAAGAGTTATTTTGAAGAAATAGCTATTAAATAGCTATTTACTTATTTTTATTTATTAATTATTTTTTTATTTATTTTAAATTTTGGAATGTTTTTTATGTCTTTAGAAAATAAAGTTATTTTTATATCTGGTACTCCCTGTACTGGTAAAACTACACTTGCAACAGAACTTGCAAAAAGATTAGAACATGATGGTTTTAATTGTAAATTTATTAAAATAAATGATTTTGCAATTTCTAATAATTTTGTTGATGGAGAAGATCCAGATAAATTTTATAAAGTAATTAATATTGAAAAATTAGATACTGCTCTTAATGAAGAATTAGATACTTTTTTTGAGGATAAGGTTACTTTTGATGATGAAACTAATGATTCTAAAGATGATAATGAACTTAATAAGTCTGTAAATGATTTTGATAATGATAAAATAGCTATTGTAGAAGGTCATTTATCTCATTTTTGTCATGGTGCAGATAAAATGATTGTTCTTCGTTTAAATCCAACTATTCTTAAAGAACGTTTAGATGGTCGTAATTATACAGAATCTAAAGTTCATGAGAATTGTGAAGCTGAAGCATTAGCTGTGTGCTCTGTTGAAGCTTATGAATTGTATGGTGAAGATACTAATGAAATAGATTGTAGTGAAAAGTCAATTGAAGAATTAATAGATATTTGTTTAGATATTATTCAAAATAATCAAGATTTTCCTGTTGGATATATTGATTTTATGGAATGGATTTTATCTAATTCATAATTAGTCTTTAAATTTAATAATAACCACTATTTTCTTATTTTTTATATCTTTTAAATTACTTATTTTTTTTAAAATTTTTCTATTAATCAAAAAGTTTTTTAAATAGAAAAAACATAACTTATCATAATATTCTTCTTATACTTAATAGTATGAGAATATTCCTTTTATTACTTTTTTTAAATAAAGTAATAAAATATTAAAATATGCTTTATACTTTGTATGAGGAGGGTATAATTTGACTAGAGGAAAACGACCTAAATGGATGATTGAAATAGCTCAAGAGAGAATGGATATACTTTTTAATCTTGCAGAGAAGGAATTTCATCAGGATTCCAATCGTTCTCATCGTTATGTTGAGCATGCAATTAATATTTCAAAAAAGTATAACACTCCGATTCCACATGGTTGGAAAAGGCGATATTGTAAAAATTGTCATAAATTCCTAGTCACCGGTCATAATTCTACCGTCCGGCTCATTAACGAAGAAGTTAATATTTTTTGTGGAGAATGTGGCCATACTATGAAAATTCCTTACATCAAGGAGAAAAAAGTAAAAAGGAGAGCTAAAATTGACTCTTAAACTTTCAAAAAAAGAGATTATGAATGAAGCTCGTTCCGCTATGACAATAAATGTTGGTAAAGCTGGTGTTAATGACAATGTCATTGAAGAAATCAAACGTCAGTTAAAAGCTAACCAGATTGTTAAATTACGATTTGCTAAAGGAATTGCAAGAAATAAAGATGATTACATTAGCAACATTGTTGAAGGTACACGATCAGAACTTATTGACGTTAGAGGGAATGTTGCTGTTATTTATAAGAAAAAGTCTTAAAGTTAGCTCATTACTTAGAGTTACAGACACCAGTCTTAGGTGATTGAGCTTTTAAGATGTAATTTATTAAAATATTGGAGTAAATATATATGACTACTGTATTTGATGTTCCTGCAGATGTATTAATTAATACTGTTGCAGATGAACTTAAAGAAAATGAAAATATTAATGCCCCTGAATGGACTAAACTTGTTAAAACTGGTGTTCACAAAGAAAGAAAACCAGAAAATATCGACTGGTGGTATGTAAGAGCTGCTTCTATCTTAAGAAGAGTTTATATTGATGGACCTGTCGGAGTAAGAAGTTTAAGAACTTTCTACGGCGGTAAAAAAGATAGAGGAGTAAATCCTGAAAAATTCAGAAAAGGAAGCGGTTCTATCGTAAGAGTAGCTTTACATCAATTAGAAGCTGCTGGTTATGTAGAAAAAGTCGATGCTGGAAGAATTATCACCTCTGAAGGAAGATCTTTCTTAGATAATACTTCTGCTGAAATAATTAAAGATATTCCTGAACTTTCTAAATACTAAGTGAGGATATCAAGAAATTTATAAAATTATTGATTTAATGATTCATTATTAATGATTTAATGAGGTTTAAGAATGGACGAACTTGAACAATTACGTAGAAAACGTATGGCTGAATTACAACAACAAGCTGCTATGAATGCTGACCCTCAAATGATGGCACAGCAACAGTTAGCTCAACAACAATTAGCTCAACAACAGCAACAGGAAATGCAAGCTCAAATCAAGCAAGCAATGAAACAAGTTTTAACTCCTGAAGCTCGTAGTAGGTTAGATAATATTAGATTAACTAAACCTGAGTTAGTTCAACAAATTGAGATTCAATTATTACAATCAGCTCAAGCAGGTTCTCTTAGAGGTAAAGTAACTGATGAACAACTTAAAGTTTTACTTAAAAATCTTATGGGTCAAAAAAGAGAAATTAAAATCTCAAGACGCTAAATAGATTTCTAATCTATTTAATAGATTTAATAACTTAAACTATTGATTATAAGATTCTTATGAAAGCTTGTGTTCTTTATAGTGGTGGTAAAGATAGTTCCTTAATGGGGATTATATTAAGTCGTTTAGGATTTGATGTTGAACTTGTCACTGCTAACTTTGGTGTTTATGATTCTTTTATTCCAGCTTCAAAATCTGCAGAATCTATTAATTTAAAACATAGAGTTTTGAATTTGGATATTTCCATTTTAGATAAAGCAGTTACTATGATTATGGAAGATGGATTTCCTAATGAAGGAATTAAATATCTTCATAATGAAGTAATTGAAGCAGTAGCTGAAGAATATGATTTAGTTGCTGATGGAACAAGAAGAGATGATAAAACTCCTAAACTTAATAGAAATCAAATTCAAAGTTTAGAAGCAAGAAAAAATGTTCAATATGTAAATTTAGATAGTTTCGGTCATAAAACTGTTAAATATCTTATGAACGAGCTTTTTGAACTTAAACATGAAAAAAGTAATAAAGATACAAGTTCTGATTATGA
>JAKSUD010000137.1 GCA_024409185.1 archaeon | reverse complement strand
TATGTTATTATAAGAATACTATTTTATGTAAAATTGTGTTCTATTTAATAAATTCAAATAATATTTATGATTTAATATATCGTAGGAGGTAAAATCATGGAAGTAATTGTATGTGATAATTATGAAGAATTATCTTTAAAAGCATTCGAAATTATGAAAAAACTTGTAACTGAAAAACCTGATGCTGTTTTAGGACTTGCTACTGGTTCTTCTCCTGTAGGACTTTATGAAAATATGATTAAAGACCACAAAGAAAACGGAACCACTTACAAAGACATCACTACTTACAATTTAGATGAATATGTAGGTCTTGATCGTGATGATGAACAATCTTACTACACTTTTATGTATGAAAACTTATTCTCAGGTATTGATGTTCCTTTAGAAAATACTCATGTTCCTTATGGAAGTACTGAAAAAGAATGCTTAGAATATGAAAGTCAATTAGAAAAAGTATCTGTAGATATACAATTACTTGGTATTGGTCAAAATGGTCACATTGGTTTTAATGAACCAGGAACTCCATTTGATGAACCAACCCATATTGTTACTTTAACAGAAAATACAAGAGAAGCTAATGCTCGTTTCTTTGAAGACGATATTAATAAAGTACCTACTCATGCTATTACTATGGGTATTGGAACTATTATGAAAGCTAAAAAAGTTTTATTAGTAGCTAATGGTGAAAATAAAGCTGATGCTATTCATGATATGGTTGAAGGAGAACCTTCTGTTGACTGTGCAGCAAGTGCATTACAAAACCACCCTGATGTTGTTGTTATTGTAGATAAAGCAGCTGCAAGTAAACTTTCAAATTAAGAGTTTTTAACTCTTATTTTTTATTTTTTTATTTATATTTATATAACAGTGTTATATATTATTTCAATAAAAAAGAGAGAAATAATTTCTCTCAAATTTTAGTTTAATAAATAATATATATTTTTATAAATTATTCATGTTCAATACCTATTTTTAAATTGGAATTTAATTTATATTTATTTACTCCCACTACCTATTTTTAAAATTGGGATTTTACTCATAATTAAGACTAAAGCCCAACTACCAAGTAAAATAATAATACAAGATATTGGGTAGTAAATTAATATGCGATTTCTAACGAGAGGATGTAAATAACCTTTGAAAAGAATTTGCATTATAAGATAATGTGAGAAATATATTCCAAAACTACAACTACTAAATAATACAATTAATTTTCCGAGTTTTCTTTCTCTTAATGGTTTAATACTTTCACTAATCATTTTGAAATCTGCGTATTTAAATGCTAAAAATACTCCTATTGTTTCACTAATAACAAAAATATTAAAGAAATCTACTGGCATTAAATATATTCCACCAAGACCTTTGAAATAGATTAATAAAAAGTGTCCAATAATTCCAATGATAAATAAAACTATTCCAAGGAGGAAGAGCTTATTTTTAGACATATTAAATTCTTTGTTCTGAATATAAGATCCAATAATAAAGTATCCAAGAACTGGGAAGAAATAGAATATAACTTTAAAATTATATTTCATATTAGGATAATCAAAGAAACCTACAGTAAATAGTAATGAAAGAATAATTGTAATTATTATTAAATATTCTGCTCCTTTCATACCTTCTTCTCTTATAAAACTACTTATCACAGGAATAAGTAAATAAACTCCCATTAATGACCAAATAAACCAGAATAATGAAGAGTTACCTTTAACTCCAAAAGCAGTATCGATTATATATGTAATAGTTAGGTCATGATGCCATAATAGAACTCCAACTAAAATATATACAATAATCCAAAATAGTAATGGTAAAAATACACGTTTAAATCGTTTAGTTAAAAATTTTTTAATATCATATTTTCTATTTAAAAGAAGAGCACCACTAACTGTAAAGAAAAGAGGAACTCCAATACGAGTAAGTGAAAAAATACCTGAAGCTAATAACCAGCTTGGAAAATTATATGAAAAAATATCTTATAATATGGCCTAAAACTACAAGTATAATTGCTAATGATCTTACTTCGTCTAAATATAAAATTCTTTTAGGACTTATTTCCATTATAAATCACACCAATATAAATTTATTGTTTTTATTTTTTATAAATTTAATTAATTTAAGAATGGAGTTAATAATATTGATGTTAAGTATTTTTTAATTAGAACTTTAAATGATGATTAAGATTTAACTTTTAATAAAATATTAATTAAATTAAGGAGTATTTTATAAATCCAATTGTTTTTAG
This sequence comes from archaeon, assembly GCA_024409185.1. GTDB lineage: Archaea > Methanobacteriota > Methanobacteria > Methanobacteriales > Methanobacteriaceae > Methanobrevibacter. Next base: position 1,239 of record JAKSUD010000137.1, on the reverse strand, counting down.
CTCCTTTTTTCATTAATTTAATCTCTTCTTTAAATAGCTTATTTTCATCTTTTTTATTGTTTCTACTTAACCATAAATTAAGCCAATTTAAAAGATAAGGGTTTAAGAATAAATGTTTGTTTTTTAAACCATATTCATCTGCAAGTTCAGATGAAAGTCTATATGCTTTTAAAGATTCATAAACTAATTTAAAATTAATATTCTTAGTAACTGATTTATCTTCTTCTTCAAATCTCATATAATAATCATAAACAACTTGATTATTTAAAAATAGAATTCCTCTTTCAGATTTTAAATAAGCTTCGAGTAAGAAATTTAAATCTTCACCAGATATTACTTCTGGAAACTTAATATCATTTTTTAATATCAAATCTGCTCTATATATTTTAGTCCAAAATGAAGGTAGTATCTTTAAAATAGCTATTTCGGAAGGTTTTTCTTCTTTAATATCTTTTATAAAAATCTCCTCATTATTATCAAGATTGATTAAACTTCCATAGATAAAATAGCTAATTATATTCTTCCAAAGACTACCAATAATTCCTTTAAAATTAGATCCTTCAACTAAATCATCTTTATAGTCAATGTAGGGTTTAGATAATGTATCTTTAAAAGGTGTGTAAGATTTACGTAGGATATTTTCTTCTGGATAATTACGTAAATATCTACCAAATGCAACATCACACATATATGAAGTTATTGCATTATACAATATTTCGCAGCTAGTTTTAGTATATTTATCATCTGCATCAATAAACATAATGTAATCGGATTTCACATAATTTAATGCAATGTTTCTTGGAGTATATGGTGCTCCACTATTTTCTTTAAGATGGATTGGTTTAAAACTAGGATATTTGTTACTATAGTCATCAATAATTTCTTTAGTTTTATCTGTGGAACAGTCATTTACAATTATAACTTGAATGTTTTCTATTCCTAAACTTTGATTTACAATAGAGTCTAAAGTTTCTTTTAAATGGTTCTCTCCATTATAAACAGGCATGATTATGCTTATTTTATATTCACTAATAGAAAACACTCCTTAATTTATTATTTTTTATTTATATTAAATTATATATTTAATATTTGTTCTATTTTTTGTAGTTTTTTTCTTTATTAAAAAAATTTATATATTATTTGTAACATATTAATTTCAATGAGAGGTTTATCTCTCAGGTAAAACCTCCCGTAAGTTATAACTAGAATTTGTGTTATCTGAATTCATTTGAATTCATT
>JAKSUD010000136.1 GCA_024409185.1 archaeon | reverse complement strand
GTAATGAAAAAGAGATTTAAATAAGCATTGATAATTATTTTAAAATCAAAAAAGAATAAAAAATTAAAAAGAAAAATAAAGTAGTGATAACATCTTAATAAAAATTATTTATTAATATTTAAAACACTTACTTTCTTTTTTACCATAACAATTATTACAATTTTGGCAAATTGAAACTCCTGCACCATTTTCTTCCCATTCTTTTAAAAAGTCCCCTTGAGCTGTAAATGGTTTAGACATTGATACAAATTCAACATCAGATGAATTTAAAATAGTGTTAATTGTTTCATAATCTCTTAAAGTTCCACCTAAAATAACATGAGTGTTAACTGCATCAATTAATCTTTTTGTATAATCCATAAATGGATGAGATCCTTTTATACGATTTGCATAAGAAATAGTACGTGCAGTTACTTGTATACTATCAACACCAGCTTCATCAAGTAATTTACACATTTCAATACTCTCATCCTCTGTCATTCCGCCTTTTCTAACATCAACAGGATTTACTTTACAACTAATATGTAAATCATAATTTTCTTTTAAGATTTTAATGATTTCTAAGACAATTCTCATACGATTATAAGTGTTTCCACCATAATTATCTTTTCTATTATTAAAATAAGGATTTGTGAATCTTGAAAGATAGAAATTATTACCTAAATTAAGTTGAATACCATCAAAACCAGCAAATGAAAGTTTTTTAGCAAACATAATAACTTCTGCTTGTAACTTCCTAATACCTTCAATACTGATATCATTAGGTTCAACTTTTTGATTAAGTCCATCATTATAGAAGAAAAATGATAATTGACCTAAAATAGAAACATTATAACTGTGAACTAAATCTGTGATTTCTTTATAATCTTTAATAAATCCTTTATAATTTGTGTGAGTTGAATATTCGTAGAATCTATCTCTTGGGTCTAAAACAAACATTTCAGAGATTATTGCACCAACACCACTTTTTGCAATTTTATCATATCTCTCAAAAACAGAACTCTTTAAAAAGCCACCGTTTTCTGTTTCTCTCTCCCAAATTCCAGTCCTTATAACACGACTTTTAAGTTTTAAATTTCCTAACTCACATTCATCAAACATATCTTTCATAAGAATCACACAAAACAAATTTTAATAATTTCTATGTTTTATAATATTAAATATAAAATATATAAAATTATAGAATTTAGATAAAAAAATATTTTAAATGAATAAAAAATGTATTTAAAAAAGTATTAAAAATGTAAAAAAACAGTAGTTTAACCTGCTAAATTTAAATTAATTAATTTAAAAAAATGGGCCATTTTCTTGATCAACTAAATCTAAATCATCAGGATTATTAATTACAAGACCACAATTATGACATTTGTAAGTGTGATAATTAAGTTCTTGAATAGCTTCAGAACCACATCTTGGACATTGAATCATATTTAACCTCCTTTTGTTTAAATATTTAATTTTTTACAATCATATTTCACTTTGTTTTAAAAAAATGAATAATTATTTATACTATTAATTAGGTAATAAAGAAGGTTTTATACAAAACCTTCTGCTGTTAGTTCACAACTGTCTTTTGTAATTTTATGACTTTGACCAGAACCTTCAGCTACTCTACACCAACTATCAGTAAGTAATACATACTCACCACTTTCAATTATTAAGTTATACCTAAACCCACCATACATTCCAGGAACTGGGAACCAATTATCCATAGATTCCATTACTTCTTCAGTGATTTTTGGAAGCTCGAAGTTTTCATATTCTTTTGCAAAAGGAGCTCTATGGAAGATTAATTTATGAAATCTTTCTTCAATTTCTTTCAAATCTTCAGAATCAGGTTGATTTTCACCTACATTCTCTTCAGAAAAATATACTGGATCGGAACATATAATATCTAAATCAGAATCATACTTATCATACCCATCAGGATTTTTAAAGTAAGGCATGTGGATTACTTCACCATCATAAACTAAAGCAGATCCTGTTCCATAATCATTTGCAAATTTAAATGATTCTCCAAGACCTTTAGTTTCATCTTCTCTAAATTTAGAGTCTGAAATATTATCTACAATATCATTAATTTCTTTATCACTAAGATTATTTTCAATATTTTCAGTGTTAATACTATCTATAACATAACTTCTAATAATCTTATCATGATAATCTTTATACATTCTGTGATTTGCAAATAATTCAACACCTCTAATCTCACCATCAACAATAGCTATTAAACCAGTTTGCTCGTCAAGAAGTTTAAAATGTTCTAAACATTCTTCCTTATCTTTCATTACATTCTCATAACTATCATTCAAAGCAGCTGTATGAGATCTAAAACCAGTACGTGATTCTACAGAACTAATTGAATCCCAAACTACAGCTTGACAATCGTCATGTTCATATAAATTAGCTGATTTAGCACGTCTTGTATCAGAGTTTGCAAAGTATTTTGAAGAAGAAAAGTGATTATTAGAACCTTTTCCTTTAAAATGCCATCTCCCATGTTCAGTGCAACTTACAGAAACTGGCATTGTAGTTTTTGGAGGAATCAAAATAGTAGTATTTACAATACGATTTTGTTTAGCTCCTGTAATCTCATCACCATCAACTAATATTAAAGGTGTTACAGCATTATTTGTAACCATAACAGTATTTACAGTACTAAGTTCACATTCTTTAACCACTACAAGTCCAAGTTCTAAACCTTTTTTAAGTGAAAGTATATCTACATCATTAGAACCTTGAGATTTAAGTGGAATTATTGAAACATTTCCATAATTTTGAATAGGTAATTCTTCTATACTTATTGAAGAATTTTTAATTTTAATTTCCATCACATCACCTCATTTGAGGATTAATTCGTATAAATTCAATAATAATTAGAAAATTGACTTATAAAAAATTTAAATCATTATCAGGATCTTTTCTAAATTCATCAATTTCTTCACTAGTTAAGATTTTAGCAATGATAGAATCATTTGAAATAAATTTAACTTGAGCATAATCTTCATCAAGTATTTTATCATAAACTCTCCCACCACTCATTGTGCCTTTAATAACTGTGTTTACACTATTAGCAACATAGCCCGATTTTCCTGCATATCTAAGTTCAACAGCTATTGCTTCACAATCATAATTATTTTCAGGTTCTTTTACAAGTTTTAAAATAGAACCTATTTTAAATGGTTTTATACCATGAAATTTATTAAAAGCATTTATTGTAATGAATATATCATTATCATTTTCGTAGTCCATATGCTCACCTCGTTTCACTTCTGTGATATTATATTGTAATAGTTTAGTATATAAATGTTTCTATTTTTATTACAAAATAGGATAAAATTTAAAAATATTTATTAAAATTTATCAAAAATAGCTAAAAATTATAAAATAAAACATGAAAAATACAATACTTATTACAAATATAAAAAATTAAAATAAGTTTAAATAAGAGTTATTTTAAACAAATAAAAGATAAAATAATAAGATTTAAAA
>JAKSUD010000135.1 GCA_024409185.1 archaeon | reverse complement strand
AGAAAAATGAGATAAATATCTCATTGAATTTTAGAAATAAGATAAAACTATACTTATAGCAAAATTCTTTAAGTAAACATTATTAAAGATACTATAAAATAATTATCTTACTCTTAAAGCATAATCTCCAGCAAGTTCAATAGCTAATTCTTTAGCAATAGTGGAATTTTCAGGATCAGTGACTATTAAAAGTCCACTCCAGTTAGAAGAAGTAGGGTTTTTACAAACTGGACAAAGCTCTTTTTCGGTAAGTCTACTACAATGAGTACAAGCTTTTAAACTCATGCTTTAGCCTTCCTTTCAGCAGCTTTTCTTTTTTCTGCTTCAATCCATTCAAATTTACCTAAATTAGGTTGTTTCATAGTAAGTCCTATTCTAATATCTCTAGTAGATTTTCCTTTAAGACTTAAAACAACAATTCTTGCTCTAACAGTGTCTCCTTCACTAAGGATTTTATTAGATTCCTTACCAATAAGAGATCCACCACGAGAGTCATAGTTAATATAATCATCAGTAACTTGAGACACATGAACAAGACCATCCATAGGACCAATTCTTACAAATGCACCAAATTCTGCGATTTCAATAACTTCTCCTTCAATAAGTTCTTGTTGTTCTGGTTTAAAGAAAATAGCATTAAATACAACACTATAATATGCTGCACCATCACCCATAATAAGAGTTCCTTCACCAATTTCTTCAATATCCACCACACTAACTAATAAACCTAAATTTTTATCAAGTTTACTATTATACTTTTCATTTAAGGTTTCAATAGCTACATCTTCAAGAGGCTCATCGAATCTATAAGGTGGGATTCTAACAGTGCCCTCAATTTTTGCCATATAATACAAAACAATCCCTCATATATTATTAATAAAAGAATATTGAATTAATATTCTTATGAATTTAATTTCGGATATTTAATAATAAATATCTATCTAACTTATATTAATAGCTATCTTTATTAATAGCTAAATAGTTAATAACTATCACCATCAATAGCTAAATAACGTTTTTGTCTTAAATAGACAATTGTTAAATTATTTTTTTTAGCTTTTTTTCTAAGTTCAATATCATTTGTTGCTAATACATTAGCTATTCTAACTAATCCATCATCAACAGATTCACCATTTTCTAATGGAATATCTCTAATTTCAATTTGATTGGACTGTGCAATTTTTAATCCTAAACTTGCAGCTAATCTTGTTTTAGAATTTTTATTATTTTTCAAACCTTTAAGTTCACGAATAACAAATTCAGTAGTTACAAGTTTATGATTAGGTAATCTAATTCTAAACTCTTCAATAATATCTACATTAAATTGAAATGGAAGTAGAAAAAAGTTTGTGTCTATATATACTTCTTTCACATTATTTGATTCCATAATAACCATCAGTGAATAAATTGAATATTTGATTGATTAGATTAAAAGTTAAGTTAATAACTTATTGAATGATACCGAAACCAATTAATCTCCAACGAGCACCTACTCTACGAGATAAAGCAACTCTATCTCCTTTATCAGCACATACTGGTAACTTTAAAGTAACACTAACATTTTTCTTAACTTTAGTAACAACACCAACAGTAGTGGTAGTACCACAGTTAATCATTAATGGTTCTTTAATCTTAATTGGAGCAACATCTCTTTCTTCTTTAGTACCTACAACACGGTCTAAAAGTTCAGTTTTCATTTCAAAGCTATGTAAAACTTCAGGTAAAGTACCTTCAGCACCAGCAACAGAACCAGATAATGAATCTGCTTTAGTTAAAGCTGGATCTAATTTAGTAGCTACACCAATAAGTCCACCAGGACCAATTTCTTCTACAGCTTCTCCACCTGCTTCTAAACCAATAATTTCAGAAGTAAGACTAATCCATTTATTTTGTTTACCTTCTTTAACATTAATTCCAGGTCTGATTTCAATAATATCTCCTAATTTAAGAGTACCTTGGACTAAACTTCCACCGATAACTCCACCTTTTAATTTTTTAGGACGAGAACCTGGTTTATTAATATCAAAAGATCTTGCAACATGCATTTTTGCAGGTTTATCTAAATCCTTTTCAGGACTCATAATAATTTTATTAATTGCTTCAATAAGAATATCAATATTTGCACCTTGTTGAGCAGATACTGGAATAATTGGCGCATCTTCTGCACAAGTACCTTTAACAAATTCTTTAATCTCTTTGTAGCTCTCTACTGCACGTTCACGAGGTACAATATCTACTTTATTTTGAACTACAACTACATCTTTAACTCCGATAACATCAAGAGCCATTAAATGTTCTTTAGTTTGAGGTTGTGGACATTCTTCGTTTGCAGCTATTACTAAAACTGCACCATCCATAATTGCTGCACCAGATAACATTGTAGCCATTAAGGTTTCGTGTCCTGGAGCATCAACAAATGAAACTTTTCTTACAATCTCAGTTTCACTACCACAATGTTCACAAACTTTAGAAGTAGTATAACATAAAGGCTCTTCACATTTAGGACATTTTCTAAATTCAATATCTGCATATCCTAAACGAATAGATATACCTCTTTTTGTTTCTTCGCTGTGAGTATCAGTCCATACACCAGATAACGCTTTAGTAAGTGTTGTTTTACCGTGATCAACGTGACCCACTAGCCCTATGTTAACATCAGATTGTACTTTCACAGATTACACCTGTTTAATTTTTTTTAAATAAATTTCATTAAATTTAATAAATTTAAGGAATTTAATTTTTTAAATAAATTTAAGTATGAATATATTGATTAATTTAAAATAATCAATATCAGTCTAAATTATCATAAATTAATCAATATAATATGATAATTAATAAGCATAATAATTGAATATTTATAAAATAATAAATATAAATCGTTTAAATTAGATTTAAACAATTATATTTAACTAACTAATAATTTAAAAGCTGAAATAAAAAGTAATGATAAATAATAGCTAATTTAACTTAGTAAAAACTAAAATTAATAACTAAAATTTATACTTAATATCTCAAATTTAAATTAAATTATCTGATTATTCTTCTGCTTCCTCTTCTTCAGGATTTAAGATATCAGATATAGATTTGGTACCTTCTTTGGTAACCACAGTATTAATTTGAACAATATCATCAGAAATGGTGTTACCACTGACGGTTTTTCTTCTTTTTACACCATCAGCTTTAGGGTGGTAACCTACTCCACCAGTTAAAAGACTTTTGATTCTTCTTGGACCATCAACGTCTTTTTTCATAGTGAAACCGTTTTTGTCACTACCACCAGTGATTTTTAAAGTGTAACCATCTAAACCGACGATTTGACCATCAAATTCTTCACCGATTTTTAAACCGATTAATTGTTTATCATTTGTTTCTAAATCAATTTGATAACTAATATCTTTTTGAGAAACAACAACTTTAAATGCCAAAAAATTCCTCCTTTAATTAATTTGGAATTATTTCCCTTTAATTCTCTAGATTAATTCTATAAACATGAATATTCTAAT
>JAKSUD010000134.1 GCA_024409185.1 archaeon | reverse complement strand
ATTATTTATGCTATTATCTTATTTGTTGTAGGATATGCAACTGGTGGATTAGAAGCTCTTTCAATGGCTCAAACCGCAATTACTAATACTGCAGGTGCTGTAAATGTTACTGCAATCATAAATTCAATTCCAACTAGTGATTTTGTTGGTCTCGGAATTACAGCAATTATCGGCCTTATTCTTGCTATTATCTTTGGTATTTTCTTAAATATTTCCCAATGTAGATTAGCTAAAAATGATAAAATTTTAGATTCAATTAACTTAGGTAATGTTTTCGATGATATTAATACAATTGGATGGGGAAGATACATCGGTTGGTATGTTCTCTTAATTATTATTAATTTAATAATTGGAATTATTATAAGTATAATTATGGGCATTCTTACTTTTGCACATCTTGGATTTATTGTAATTATTATTAATGCTTTAATCGTTGCTCCATTTATCCAAATGTTTACAGCAAGAGCTCTTGGATTATTATACTCAAAAGTAGCTTAAATAACTTATTTTATTAGCTTTTAATAGTTTTAAACTATTATTAGCTATTTTTATTATTTTAGAGCATTTATTACTTATTTTTTCAAACCTTTTAAATTAGCTATTTGATCTCTTAAATCAGCTGCTCTTTCAAAATCTAATTTAGATGCAGCATCAGCCATTTCATCCTCAAGATCTTTAATTAATAATAACAATTCATCTTTTGGCATTGATTTAAAATCATCTCTATTATCCACAATAACAAGCTCTTTCTCTTTAAGGTTTCTTGAAGTTGTTTTAGGTGTAATATTATGCTTTTTATTGTAAGCCATTTGAATTTCTCTTCTTTTATTGGTAATATCAACAGCATTACGTACTGAATCAGTCATTTCATCAACATACATCAATACTTCACCATCAACATTTCTTGCAGCTCTTCCAATTGTCTGAATAAGTGAAGTTTCAGATCTTAAAAAACCTTCTTTATCAGCATCTAAAATAGCTACTAAACCTACTTCAGGTAAATCTAAACCTTCTCTAAGTAAGTTTACTCCAACAAGAACATCAAAAATACCACGTCTTAAATCATCTACAATTTCAGTTCTCTCTAAAGTATCAATTTCAGAGTGTAAATATCTTACTTTAACACCAATTTTAGCATAATAATCTGTTAAATCTTCTGCCATTCTTTTAGTAAGAGTTGTAACAAGAATTCTTTGACCTAAATCTACTTTTCTTCTAACTTCACCAAGCAAATCTTCAACTTGTCCTTTTACAGGACGAATTGTGATTTTAGGGTCAACAAGACCAGTTGGTCTAATAATTTGCTCTGCAATATTTAAACTTCTACTTAATTCATACTCACTTGGAGTAGCTGAAACATAAAGAACTTTATCAACTGATTTTTCAAATTCATCAAATCTAAGTGGTCTGTTTTCTTTTGCAGAAGGTAATCTGAAACCATAATCAACAAGAGTTTGTTTTCTTGCTTTATCACCATTATACATTCCTCTAATTTGAGGAACAGTTACATGAGACTCATCAATAATTGTTAAAAAGTCATCTGGGAAATATTTAAGTAAAGAATAAGGCATATCTCCCCAATTACGATTAGATAAATGCATAGAATAATTCTCAATTCCCGGACAATAACCCATCTCTTGTAACATTTCAACATCAAAATTAGTTCTTTGTTCTAATCTTTGAGCTTCAAGATATTTCCCTTCAAGTTTAAGCTCATTTAATCTACTTTTAAGCTCATTTTTAATATCACTAAGTGCTTGTTCCATTCTATCAGAACCTACAACAAAGTGTTTTGCTGGAAATATCATATATCTTTTTAGAGATTCTTCTTTACGATTAGTTACAGGATTTATAATAGAAATTGCATCAATTTCATCTCCAAATAATTCAATACGAATTGGAGGAGTTCCATGAACTGGATTAATTTCAATTACATCTCCACGAACTCTAAATTGACCTCTTTCAAAAGCAATATCATTTCTTTCATATTGCATGAAAACAAGTTTTTTTAATATATCACTTCTATCGTAATTATCACCAACAGATATTAAAAATGCAAATTCACCATAATCTTCAGGTGACCCTATACCGTAAATGCAACTAACACTACTAACTACGATAACATCCTCACGAGATAAAAGAGACTGTGTAGCAGAATGCCTCATTATATCAATCTCTTCATTTATTGAAGCCTCCTTATCAATAAATGTATCTGTTCTTGGAACGTATGCTTCAGGTTGGTAATAATCATAATAACTTACAAAATATTCAACAGCATTATCTGGGAAAAATACTTTAAATTCCTCATATAACTGACGAGCTAAAGTTTTATTATGTGAAATAACTAAAGTAGGCTTTTGAATCTTCTCAATAACATTAGCCATAGTAAAAGTTTTACCTGAACCTGTTACACCAAGTAAAGTTTGTTCCTTAAAACCTTTTTTAATTCCCTCACTTAATGAATCTATAGCTTTTGGTTGATCACCAAGAGGTTTAAATGGAGAATCTAATTTAAATTCTTTCACAGTAACACCTTAAATTTTGTTATATTATATGATAATATTAGTTATATTTTATTATATTAATATTATATGATTATTATATATAAAATAATTTTATAGAGTATTTGAAAACTAATAATCAAAATAAAAAAAATCAAATTATAATTATATACATTAAAAAGAATAAAAATAAAAAAATAAAGAAAATAAAGAAAAACATTAAAAAATAAAGAAAAATAGAGAAAATTGATGATAAGCATAGCTGAGAACGATATAAAAAATAAATTTTATACTATCAAAAATTATGAAATAAAATCATTAAATTAGATAATATAGAAATTTTAGTAAAAATTACTAAATAAAAAATTAATAAAATTTACTATAAACACTATCTGTAATATTTCCAATCAAAGCAGGGTTATTATCCCAATTATAAGTTGTGTAAGTTACAAGACCACTAGTATTATTATAAACAGAAATCTCAACTTTACTAAGATTATTGTAAGTATACCATCTAAGAACACCACAGTAATCTTTGTTAGGATCTTTTAATGAGTAACCAGATAAACTTACATTAGATTGGTTCAAAATCTCCTGTGAACTTTGACTATAAAAAGAACAAATACAGTAATAACCTTCACCATCATTTGGTAAACCAGTTATATTTGCATACATCCTGTATTCAAAGTAATCATTCCAGTACTCTCCTGCAGGATGTAAAAACTGTCCTCCATCATTACGTAAAGGGGTGATTTTAATATCTGGATTAGAAAATTCCATGATAGCTAAAAATCCACCGATAACAATAAGAATAACAATAATAATGATAGCTACATTCTTTTTAGATTTAAATATAGGAGATAATGAAGAACTAAAAAAACCTCTCCTCATAAACACACCATATATCAATAAGAATCAACTAGATTCAATAATTTATAAAATTCAAAGTATATACTTTTTGATAAAAAATTAAACATATTTTATAAATTAATACTTAAACATTTTCT
>JAKSUD010000133.1 GCA_024409185.1 archaeon | reverse complement strand
CTATTTTAGTCATTTTTTATATGTTATATCATTTTATTATTCCTTCAGTTCAAACAGGAGGAATTCAAAGTATTTTTAATATTATTTCATTAAGCTATTTAATGTTTTAATTTATATTATTTGTTAATATTGCTTTATATGAGGAATTTTATGTCAGATGGAAAGAAATTTATTCGTGATAGTATTCATGGTAATTTACCAGTATATGATTATGAATTAGAGGTTTTAGATTATCCTCAAGTTCAACGTTTAAGAAGAATTAAACAATTAGGTTTTATTTCACTTATTTATCCTGGAGCTAATCATTCTCGTTTTGAACATTGTATTGGAACAATGCATTTAGCTTCTAAATTAGCAGATAACTTGGAATTAGACCAATATGATAAAGATTTAGTTCGTATTGCAGGTTTATTACATGATGTTGGTCATGGACCATTTTCCCATGTTTCAGAAGCTGTTTTAGATTTTCCTCATGAAGAGTTAACTGCATATGTAATAAGAGAAACAGAGATTAGAGATAAATTAGAAGAAAAATTTAATATTGAAGAAATTATTGATATTATCAATGGTAAAGGTAAATTAGGCCCTATAATCTCTGGTGAATTAGATATGGACCGTATGGATTATTTAATTAGAGATTCTCATTATACTGGAGTTGCATATGGAGTAATTGATACTGAAAGAATTATTAATAATTTAAAACTTGAGCGAGAACTTATTCTTGATGTAAAAGGTGTTCAAGCTGCTGAAGCGGCTTTAGCTGCTCGTTATTTGATGTATCCAAGTGTTTATCAACATCATACTACAAGAATTTTAAATGCTATGTTTAGAAGAGCATTAAAAGATTTATTAAATAAAGGTCTTATTTCATCAAAAGACATGTATAAATATGATGATGGTGATGTTGTAAGCTTATGCAGGAACTCTGATGGTTTAGCAAAAGATATGATGGCAAGATTAGATAATCGTAATCTTTTTAAAGTAGCTAAATCAGTTCAAGTTAATACTTTTGAAAATCCTGAAAAAATATTTAAAATAGAGAAAAAAGAGCTTTTAAAAGCAGAAGAAGAAATTAGTGAAGACTTTGGTATTGATAGAGATTATGTAATTTTAAATCTTCCTGATTATCCTCACTTTGATGAGATGAAAACTTTAGTTTCTCTTGGAGATAAATTATATCATTTAAATGAAATATCAAGTATTGTCGGTGCTTTAAGTAGTGCAAGATTTAATTCTCCAGATATTTGTCTTTATTTACCTAAAGAAGAAAGAGAAAAGGTAAGAAAATTCAAATTTGAGAACTATCTTGACCTTCTGGAACAAGTCAATAAATTCGATACAATTCACTTTGATCAATCAAAATTATTTGAATAAATTAATCTTATTAAAAGAATTATTATAGAATTAAAAGCATTTAAAGTTGATAATATGATTCTTATAGCTATTACTGGTGCTAGTGGAGTAACCTATGGAGTTGAGTTACTTAAAGCACTTAAAGATTTAGAAATTGAAACAGGATTGTTAATTAGCGATCCTGGTAAATTAGTTTTAAAATATGAGTTAGGAATAGACTCTGATGATAAATTAGAAGAAATCAAAGCTCTTGCAGATTATTATTTTGAAGCAAATGAAATTGATTCTTCTGTTAATAGTGGTTCATTTAAATTTGATGCTTATGTTATTGTACCATGTTCTATGAAAACATTATCTTCAATAGCTAATGGTTATGCAGATAATGCGATTACAAGAGTTGCAGATGTTGCTCTTAAAGAAAGAAGAGATTTAGTAATTGTTCCAAGAGAAACTCCTCTTAGAACAGCTCATATTGAAAATATGCTTAAAATATCTAAGGAAGGAGGAGTTATTCTTCCTGCTATGCCTGCATTCTATCATAATCCAGAAAATCTTGAGGATATGACTAATTTTATTGTAGGTAAAATATTAGATGTTTTAAAAATAGATAATGATTTATTTAAACGTTGGAATAAATAGTTTAATTATAATATTCCTTTAACATATAGGTGTTTTTTTATGGATATTAATGATAATTGGAAAATTAAATATGGTATTGTATTTTTAATCATTACAATCGTTATTTATGGATTATTTATTATTTTAGGAATGGGAGATTCTCATGAAGTAACTCATTATATTTGGTTACATTTAGGTTTTATTCCTTTAGATTTGCTTCTTTTAGGTTTAATTATTGATGATTTATTATCTAAAAAAGAAAAATAAGCATTCCAAGAAAAGTTAGATATGATTGTAGCTTCTTTCTTTTCAGAAATGGGTAATGATTTAATAACTAAACTTTCATCAGTTAATAGTAATCAAATTTCCTCATTAGAATCTATAAGAAAATGGGATTTAAAAGATTATGATAATACTCTTAAATTTTTAAAAGAAAATCCTTCTAAAATAGTTATTATTGATTTATCAGATGAGGATAAAATTGTATTTTTAAAAGATTTAAGAGAACTTTTACATAATAATAGAAGCTTTTTAGTTAATTTAATTAATAATCCGAATCTTTTAGAAAAAGAAGAGTTTTCAGCTCTACTTCTTGCAATTTTCCATTTATGTGATGAACTTGAATTAAGAGAAGATTTTACAAAAATTTCTAAAGCAGATTTTAATCATTTAAAAATAGATATGGATAGAGTTTATAGTAGTTTAGTTTATGAATGGGTTAGATATTTAAGACATCTTTATAAATATCATCCATATATGCTTTCAATAGCTATTCGTACTAATCCTTTTGATAAAGATGCTTCTATTTATGTTGTTGATGAATAAGTTTAATTGTCTAGAAGATGAATAAGTTTAATATCATTGTAATTAATTATGTAGTTAGGTTGTTAAAATGAAAAATAGTCAAAAATTGTATTCTTGCATCGTCTTATCAGGAGGAGAAAGCAGAAGAATGGGTCAAGATAAAGGATCTATGATTATTCAAGAGAAACCTATGATTTTACACATACTTGATAAGTTAAACTATAAAATAAATGATGCTGTAATTGTTTTAAATGATGTTGAGAGAATAGCTATTTATGAAGAGTTATTAAATCAATATAGTGAAGATACAATTTACAATAATTTTGATTATGAACTTTCCTTTGTGGATGATGAAATTAAAGGTAAAGGACCATTATCAGGAATAATGACTGGTCTTAAAAATATTAAAACGAATTATGCTATTGTTTTACCTTGTGATTCACCATATATAGAACCTAATTATATAGACAAAATGTTTGAATTACTTGAGGATAATGATTTTCCAGATGCATTAATTCCATTTAATAACGAGATTAATCATGAAAAAGACATTTTATGTGAAGATAATCTTTTAAAAAATAAAAATAAATCCAAAAAATTAACTGAAGAAGATAAAATAAAACAATCAGAACCATTACATTCTATTTACTCAAAGGATTCTGGTTTATTAATTGAAAATCTTATTAAAGAAGATAATCTATTTATTAAAGATTTTATTAGAAAAATTGATAATAAAAAGTTTATTTTTATTGATGAT
>JAKSUD010000132.1 GCA_024409185.1 archaeon | reverse complement strand
ATATTACTTGGAATAATTACAACTTACATACTTGGCCTTATAGCAGAACTTACAGGATGGTATGTAGTTAATCCTTCTATTGGAGCTTATTCATTAATCCCAACACAAATAATTAATTTAAATATATTCTCTGGATTTATGAATTATTCATTTAATATAAATAATCTCGGAGCATTAACTGCTTCAACATCAACAATCATATTCTTTGTTGTTACAATATTCATTTTCTTATTCATAGACCTTACAAGTAATTTATCTACTTTGATTGGTGTTGACTCTCAAATGAATAAGTTTGATATTGAAGTTAATAGTGAGGATAGTAAAACTCAGAAAGAACATAAATCTAAATTAAAAGAAGCAGCATTACCTGCAGCAATTGGTAGTATAATAAGTGGTTTTCTTGGAACTACAACAATGGTTTCTTACCTTGAATCAGTAGCTGGAGTAACAATTGGTGGAAGAACAGGTCTTGCAGCAATTGTAACAGGAATTTGCTTATTATTGTGTCTTTTATTCTCTCCATTAATTACAATATTACCTCAATTTGTAGTGGCTCCTGCAATTATTGTTGTAGGAATGTTAATGATTAATTCAATAAGAGATATTGATTTTTCAGATGCAAGTGAAGGATTACCTGCATTTTTAACTGTTATTTTAATCCCACTTACTTATGATATAGGAGAAGGAATTATATTTGGATTAATTAGTTATGTATTAATTAAAGTGTTCTCAGGAAATTATAAAGAAATTAAATTAGGAACTTGGTTATTATTCATATTCGTGGTAATTATTTTCATTTGTATTAAAATAATTTATCCAGTAAAATAGTAATTAATAGAATTGATAAATAAGAATAGTAATTAAATAGGGTTGATAAAGATGGAAACTGAAAATAAAATAAATTTATATAAGAAAATTATTACTAACACCCCAATAGATGAAATAACTATAATCTGGAGTGATAATCCATTTAAAATTGAAGAAATTATCTTATCAAATCCTCAAAAAACTTCAAATGAAATTGCAAATGATAAATACCCTAATGCTAAATTAAAAAAAGTTCCTAAGAAATTAAAAAGAATAATAAAAGAATTAAATAAATATTTTAATGAAAAAGATGCTCATTTTTCACTGGATTATTTGAATTTAGATAAATTAACCGATTTTCAAAGAAAAGTTTTAATAGCTGAATTTAATACTAAAAAAGGAACTGTGAACAGTTATGGACAATTAGCTAAATCAATTAATAATCCAAAAGCTTATCGTGCAGTTGGATCTGCACTTTCTAAAAACCCATTTCCAATAATAATCCCCTGCCATAGAACTGTAAAATCAGACCGTACAATTGGTGGTTTTGGTGGTATAAAATCAGGTTTAGAATCTAAAAAAACATTACTTGAACTTGAAGGAATTATGGTTGAAGGTAGAAAAGTTTTAAGTAATAGTCCAGTTGTTGGATTAAATAAATCAAAACAAAAGAAAATAACAAGTTATTCATAATGAATAATAAATTGTTCTAATCTTCGTATTGACTTTTAGAATAAAAAGTTGCTCTAATCTTACAGCTATTAACTTTTAGTATGACTTTCCTGACTTCTATTTAAATAATACAATACTAAAATTACAGAAAATGAAAATATAATATAAATTATAAACATGTATTGACTACTAATTGACCAATATAATACACTATTTTTAATTCCTGAAAATCCTTCTAAAATTAAAGTAAAAACTGCAAGAGAGATTAATGAACCTAAATCACGAACTGAACTTAAAAATGCAGAAACTTCAGGAAGTCTAGAACTACCATGAATATCTAAAATCATTCTACGAGTAGGAGTATCAAATACACCATTTCCAATAGCTAAAACAATTAAACCAATAATTATTATGTATAAAGGAAGATAATTAGCAAAAGCTAATAGAATAGATGATAATAAAATAATTAATATACCACATTTACATAAATTCACAGAACTATATTTATCAGATAATCTTCCAGCAACTATAGACATAATAAGTAATACTGCAGCCATTAAACCAAGTATAAATCCTGTTTCTATAGATGTTAATCCTTTAACATGCTGTAAATATAAAGTAATTACAAACATCATCCCATCAACAACAAAAACTACAATCATTGTAGAATAATTATAAATTGAATATTTTATGTTTTTAAGTAATCTAAAATCATATAATGGGTCTTCAATTTGAAGTTCGTAATATACAAATATTGCCATCAACACCAAACTTATAATAAAACTGATGATTCCAATAAATGTATCTAAAAAACTAAGACCATAAACAAATGCAACCATCAAAATAAACCATAAAATAGTCCCTATTTTATCAATATCATATTCTTCAAACCATTCATGATTAAATGAAAATAATAATATAAGTTCTAATAGACAAAATGGAACCATAAATAAGAATAATGCTTGCCAAGATACATATGTAATTAAAAAGCCACCAATAATTGGAGCAAGAAGATAAGCTATAAAAAATCCACTTGTAGAAATACCTAAAGACCTACCTATTTTTGTAGGATTTACTTGATTCATAAGAATTAAATAAGCAGTTACATATAAACCAGATACAAAAAATCCTTGCATTGCTTTACCTAAAATAATTATAAAAGGATTTGTCGATATTACTGATATAATCGCTCCAATAATTGTAAAAATCATGAAAATTTTCGTAGTCTTTATTACACCATATTTAGGCATTATTTTACCACAAGATAAACCTGTAGTTGCACCACAAATAAAAAATGCTAAAGAAATCCAATTTGCAAAAACAGAACTAATATGTAATGCACTGGACATATAAGGTAATGCAATAGTAATACCTTGTCCATTAAATACACAGATAAAACCAGATAAAGTAGCTATTAAAACAGCTTTTGTATCATCATTCATAATATTAAACATAAAATCACAAAATAACAAATAAAAAAATTAAAAGATATTTAACATTATATTAAATAAATTAATTATTCTAAACTTTCTAAATCCTTGATAAAAGTCATTTAAAGGACAAATACCTATTTTAAACTTTCTAAATCATATTGACAAAGGTCATTTAAAGGACAAATATCACATTGAGGACCAATTGGTTTACAAATTGTTTGACCAAATTGAACCATTAAATCATTTAATTCAATCCATAACTCTTTAGGAACCTTCTCCATTAAAACTTCTTCAGTCTCTTCTGGATGGTTTGTATCTGCAAGTCCCCATCTATTAGAAATTCTATGAACATGAGTATCAACAGGAATAGCTGCTTCCTGGAAAGCAAAAACAAACACACAATTAGCTGTTTTACGACCTACTCCTGGAAGTGATAAAAGTTCATCCATATCATTTGGAACTTCACCACCATATTGGTCAATGAGAATTTTTGAAACTTCTAAAATTCTTCTTGATTTTACTCTATAAAACCCAGCTTGTCTTACTAATTCTTCTACATGTTCAACTGGAGCTTCAGCTACTGCATAAATATCTGGATAAACTTCAAAAAGAGCATTAGTAGCTTGATCTGTATTTTCATCCCTTGTTCTTTGGGATAAAATAGTTCTAACTAAAACTCGATAAGG
>JAKSUD010000131.1 GCA_024409185.1 archaeon | reverse complement strand
TACTAAAATAGCTAAGAAAAAACTCAATTGAAATTAATATAAAAAATATTAAAAATAGCTATTATTAAATGATAGTTAAATTTATTAACCTATAAAATAATTAATCAAATATTTATAATTATGGAGATACTTGTATGAATCATAAAAAAATGACTAATATAGCTACTAAGAGAGGTTTCTTATGGCCATCTTTTGAAATTTATTCTGGAGTTTCTGGATTTACTGACTATGGACCACTTGGTGCAAGTTTAAAAAATAACATTATGCAAAAGTGGAGAAAACAATATATTGCAGGAGAAGGATTCCATGAAATAGAAGGACCTACTGTAATGCCTAAAGAAGTATTAAAAGCATCTGGACACGTAGATAACTTTACAGACCCAATGACCAAATGTAATGCATGTGGTGAAGTATTTAGAGCAGACCACATTATTGAAGATGCAATTGGTATTGATGTAGAAAGTTTAGAAAACGAAGAAATGGATAAACTCGTTTTAGAAAACAATATTAAATGTCCAGAATGTGGTGGAGACTTAGCTAATATTTGGAATTATAACTTAATGTTTAAAACCCAAATCGGAGCTAAAGGTGATAAAGTAGGTTATATGAGACCTGAAACTGCACAAGGAATATTCATTTTATTCAAACGTTTATCAAGATTCTTTAAAAACAAACTTCCATTTGGAGCTGTACAATTAGGTAAAGCTTACAGAAATGAAATCTCCCCAAGACAAGGAGTAATTCGTCTTAGAGAATTTACCCAAGCAGAAGCAGAAATTTTCTTAGACCCTGAAGATAAAACTCATCCAAGATTTAAAGATATTGTTGATGAAAAATTATATTTATCTTCACAAGATGTACAAATGAATAATAAAGATGTTTTAGAAATTACTGCTCAAGAAGCTCTTGATCAAGGAATTGTGTCTTCTGAATTTTTAATTTACCAATTATATCTTGCAAGAAAATTCTTAAAAGAACTTGGAATTCCAGATGAAGTTTTAAGATTCAGACAACATTTACCTGGAGAAATGGCACACTATGCTTTAGACTGTTGGGATGTTGAATGTTTCACCGACCAATATGGTTGGGTTGAAATTATTGGAATTGCAGATAGAGGAAACTACGATTTAAGTGCACATACTGAATTTAGTAACGAAGAATTAAGTATCTATAAAGAGTTTGAGCAAACAAAACTTGTTAAAAAAACTGTTGTAAAGCCAAACTTAAAATTATTCGGCCCAGCATTTAAAGGAGATTCTCCAAAAATTAAAACTTACATTGAAAACTTAAGTGAAGATGAAATAGCTACTATTAAAGAAGCTATTGATGCAGATGGAAAATTCACTTTAGAATTAGATAATACATTTGAAATCCTTAGTGAACACTTAATATTTGAAGAAGTTGAAGAAGAAGTTAAAGGAGAACGTATTATTCCTCATGTAATCGAACCTTCCTTTGGTATTGATCGTATTCTTTACTGTACTTTATTACACTCTTTCCATGAAAGTGAAAGTGAAGAAGATAAAGATTACTTCAAATTCCAAAGTGAAATTGCTCCAATCCAAGTAAGTGTATTCCCATTAATGAATAAAGAAGGACTTGGAGAAATAGCAGAAGACATTACTAAAGAATTACGTGAAGCAGGATTTACAGTAGATTATGATACTTCTGGAACTATTGGAAAAAGATATGCTCGTGCTGATGAAGTAGGTGTCCCAATAGCTATTACTGTAGACTTTGATACAAAAGAAGATAATACAGTAACTATCAGAGATAGAGATACTGAAGAACAAGAAAGAGTAAACATTTCTGATTTAAAAGAAATTGTTGGAGCTAAATTATAACTCCAACATATTTTTATTTTTTTAAATATTTGTTAAATAACTTTTTTTATAAAAATAATAATAACTAGTTAAAGATAAAATCATGATATTCTTTTATAAAACCAAGATTAACTAGTTAAATACAAACTTATACTACTTTTTATAGAACTTTAAGAGATTTAGAAACATAATAATTAAAAAGATTTTTTGACCATTTAACACCATTAGTTGTTTTATCAATAAACAGTGTAGAATCATCAAATTGTCCATCTTTAAAAAACAAACTTAAAGTAGAAAAATTCTTACCAAAACTTAAAAATACATCTAAATCCCCATCATATTTAAATATGGAAATATCATGAGATTGTGAAAGCTTAGATAATTTTCTCATATATCCTGATTTTTTAAGAGATTTTAAAATATCTGAAGTAGTTATTAAAGTCAATTTAGCATTATTTTCTTGTTTAATATTTTTTAAAATAGCATCAAGATGTATCTGTGAAAAAATAGGTAAAATAATATTTAATTCATTAACCTTTTTAATAAGTCCCAAATATTCATTTAAAGGTTTAGCTAAATCAATATCTTCAGATACAACAAAATATCCACTAATAAGCAAATATAAATCAGTTAAATAAGACTTAGGAATAGAATTTAATGAATGATTATCTAAAAATTCATAGTTTTTATTAATAACATACATATTACCCATAAATTTATACATAACCAAAGCAAAAATATATCCTCGAGAACTTAAATGAAATGACTTTCCTTTTTTATTAATTAAATTTAATAAAGTCAATTCATGTAAAGTATGTAAAATTGTTGATGAAGGCTTATTAAAAATTAATTTTAAATCACCTAAAGTTTTAGCACCATCAAATAAACTGATTATCAATCTTGAGCGTATCTTTGAATTAAGTACAAAACGTAATTCTTCAAAATCATTATTTTGATTAAACATTAAAAAACCTCCAATTATTCTATTTTTGCAAATAATGCATTATTATTGTGCTTTTTAGCCCATAAAATAGATTCTTCATCATAGGATATCAATAACCTATTTTGATCAAAATTTCCATCATTTTTAAACAATCCCATAGAAATAAAATTAGTACCTACTGCTAAAGACAAATTAAGTTCATTAGTTAAATATTTAAGAGATAACTTTCCATTATAAATAGATTCTTTTAACAAATCAATGCCTACTTTTTTAATAAAAATTGGTAAAATATCTTTATTAACTAATAAATCCACTTTAACACCTTTAATTAATAATTCTTTAATAATTTTTGGATAATCTGGATGTAAAAATGGAAAAATAATTTTTAAAGAATCGGAAGAAGAAATTAAAGATTTAAATTCATTATGAGGCCTATAAATATCTACAGAAACAGATTCAACTAATCTTGCACCAATTAAAGCAGAAAGATTTCTTAAAGATTCATCACATAATGGTGCAATATCATGAGTTTTTAAAAAATCATTAAATGAATCAGAAACTTTAATAGATTTATTAAAATCTAAACAATTTAATAAATTTAACTTAGCAATATTAGTTAAATAAAATTTACGTTCTTTTTTAATTAAAAATCCAGCAGCCACTAATTTATTTAAGTTGTTTGAAATAGAGATATAACTTAACAATACAAGATCATTAAGTTCACGCATTGTTCTTGGATTATTATCTAAGTTTTTTAATAATTTAAGTCTAACATCAGAATTACATAAAAATCTAATTTCATCATATAACTCATCATACATATCTAAAAATAAATAATTAGAATTTATCATATTTACCT
>JAKSUD010000130.1 GCA_024409185.1 archaeon | reverse complement strand
AAAACCTCTTCATCAATTAAAGAACTTATTGGTCTTCAACCTAAAACAGCTACTTTAATTGAAATTGATAGTGAAGGTAAGGAATTAACCAAGGAAATAGCTATTGAGAATATTAAAATAAATGATATTTTACTTGTAAAACCTGGTGAAAAGATTCCTGCTGATTCTGTTGTAGTTGATGGTGAAAGTTATGTTGATGAAGCTATGATTACAGGAGAACCAGTTCATAAACTTAAAAATAAGGATAAAACTGTCTTTGCAGGTACTATAAATCAAGATAGTATATTAAAAGTTAAAGCAGAAAAAATTGGTAGTGAAACAGTTTTATCTCAGATTATTCAATTAGTTGAAAAAGCTCAAGGATCTAAACCTCCAGTTCAGAAATTAGCTAATAAAGCAGTTACTTACTTTATACCAACTATTCTTACAATAGCTATTGTTGTATTTGTTATTTGGTACTTTGTAATGGGTTCAGGACTTTTGTTCGCGCTCACATGTCTTATTTCTATTCTTGTAGTTCCTTGTCCTTGTGCTTTAGGTTTAGCTACTCCAACTGCTGTAACTGTGGGAGTGGGTCGTGCTGCCGAGTTTGGTATTTTAATTAAAAATGGCGAAACTCTTGAAAGTTCTAAAGATGTTGATGTTGTTGTATTTGATAAAACAGGTACAATCACAGAAGGTAGTCCTGTTGTAGATGATATCCTAACATTTAACACAACTGAAGAAGAATTTATTAGATTAATTGCTTCTATTGAATCTAAATCTAATCATCCAATATCTAAAGCTATTATGCGCAAATATGATGAAATTTACAGATTAAGTAATGATTTAGATAATTCTAAAAATAATAATTTAAATTTATTTGAAATTAAAGACTTTGAAAATATTAGAGGTAAAGGTCTTAAAGCTAATGTTATTATTGATAATATTGAATCAAGCATTGTTGCAGGTAATTTAGCTATTTTAGAATCTGAGAAAATAGCTATTTCAGATAGTCTATTGACTCAATATAATGATTTTGTTGAGAAAGCTAAAACAACTATTTGTTTAGCATTAAATGGTGAAATTAAAGGAATTTTAACTTTAACTGATAAAATCAAATCTAATTCTAAATCAACCATCTCTGAGTTATCTAAGATGGGAATAGCTACTTATATGATTACTGGAGATAATGAAAAAACAGCTAAATCTGTTGCAGGGGCAGTTGGTATTGATAATGTAATAGCTAATGTTTTACCTAAAGATAAGCTTAATAAGGTTAAAAATCTTCAAAAAGAAGGTAAAAAAGTCTTATTTGTTGGTGATGGAATTAATGATGCACCAGCTTTATCTGGAGCTGATGTTGGTGTAGCTATGGGTAATGGTACAGACATTGCTATGGAAAGTGGTGATGTTGTAATTATGGAAGGTAACATTGAAAATGTAGTTGCATCTATTCAATTCTCTAAAAAGGTGATGAAACGTATTAAAGAGAACCTTTTTTGGGCTTTTGCTTACAATATGGTCCTTGTTCCATTGGCTGCAGGTATATTGTATTTACCATTTTCTGTAATATTTCGTCCAGAATGGGCCGCTTTTATGGCACTTAGTTCTGTTACAGTAATTAGCTTGTCCCTATTGCTTAAATCATATATTCCTCCAATTAAAAGATAAACTAAATAGATAACTTATCATTTAATTGAAGGTTATTTTAATTTAAGTCATGTTTTTTTCTTTTCTATTTTTTCTATAGTTTTACTTGAGACTAAAGTAATTCCTGTAATAATCATCCATATTATGGTGGAATATATATTTTCACGTTCAACTATACCACGATAAACACTAAATACAGGGTCTTCTTTAATTAGACAAAAACCAATTCCACAAATTAATCCTATAAATCCAAGGGCTAAACATATATTTTTATATAATGGATTTTCAGTTACAAAGAATCCTATAAATATTAATAAAAAGCTTCCTCCAAAGAATAACATCATTGCACCTAATTTATGCATTTCCTCAGAAGTTGGACCTCCTGTATGAAATGCTGCTACAAGGATAAATCCCAAGGAAAGAACAAGGGTGATTAAATAGAATAATGGTTTATATTCAGATATATGTTTTCTAACAGCAACAAAGTTACCAATTAAAATAACTACTCCTGCAAGAACTATTCCATTATTTAATAAATTAGCTTTTGGTGAAAGAGTACTAATTATATTGAAATAAATATCTCCTACAGGAACGGCAAGTTCACTAACAGAATAACCAATATAAAGTTGTAAGGTTGGAAGTGTTGCATGTGATAATGTAATGTATTCACTTATAAAAAAGAATAAACCTGCTAAAATAAATAAAATTCCTATGATTTTTTCAGTTTTTGTTACTTTCCACATATTTTTCTCTCATTTTGATTTTGAATTTCCAATTGATAATGGATTTTTTTAAGTTATTATTTTTTTTGCAGTTGTTATTTTCCAATTGATAATGGATTTTTTTAAATTATTATTTTGAGTTGTTATTTATATTTTAATTTAATATTTAAAGTTATAGATAATAATTATAATAGAAGTTAAGAATAGATTCTTTTGCTCTTAAATAATATTTGGTATTTTCAATTGGTGTTTTAATTTCTACAATAACTGAAGTTATGATGTCTGTTGCAGAATCAAATACTTGGTTCATAATACGTGTTATAGGATCTCTTGAAAATACAAATGTTATTATGAAACTTGATACTAATGAAAACAATATAAAGAATATTGGATGATTGGTTGTAGCTATTACATTATCTTTTTGTTGTGCAAGTAAAGTAAGATTACTTAATAAAATATGAAGTAAATATACTGCAAGGGAGTTACGACCAAATTTAGTTAAAAATGTTTCTTTATTTGTCATTAATTTATTTAATATTAATGTAGTACCAATTCCAATTAGAATTATTATAAATCTAGTAGAAAAACTATTCAATATTGCATTTGGCATATAAGAATGAGCCATTTCAACCATTTCTTGATTAATGTATGCTCCAGTTAATAATGATAAACCTACAAGAATGAATAATATAATAATTGGGATTTTGTTATTATTTATTATATTATATGCTTTTGTAGATGAAAATTTTTCATTAAATTATCTTTATATTCATTGAATCTAAATCCAAGCATAAATATTGGTAAAAATGCAAAAGTTCTTGTTGTAAATAATACCTCTCCATTAATCTTAAAGAATCCAATTAATAATGCAAATATAAATGTTACAATTACAGGATATTTTAATTTATTTAATGGAGGTAAAAGTATTTTCATTGTAAATAATGCAAGTAAAAACCATAATCCTCCATATGGATTAAAGAATAATGTTCCAGTTGTATATGAAGGTATGCAGAATAAGAAAGATATTATTGTTAGAACTATATAAGGTATTATAAGACGTTTTACAGATTTTTCTACTATATCCTCACGTATTCTTGAGAAATAACCTGCTACAAAAAAGAAAATAGGTAAATGGAAAATATATATTCCTTGTCTAAGTACTCCTGCAAATCCTGGAATAGAATAAAGACAGTGTCCAAATACAATTAGAAGTATAGCTAAACCTTTTAAATTATCATATTTGTGAATTCTTACTTTTCCCATATTACCCCTT
>JAKSUD010000013.1 GCA_024409185.1 archaeon | reverse complement strand
AAAAATATGTAAAATACTTAAAAAAATAAAAAAAGAAAAGAAAATTAAGACTTAATAATATTACTTACTAGTAAAATTTATTTGAATCTTAATTATTTTAAAAACTTAATAAAATTATTTATTAAGTAAAATTTCTTTGATTTTATCTATGTCTGCATCTACTTTAACTGGATCTACACAAGCATCAATTGCAGTATTTGGATCTTTAAGTAAGTGACCAGTTACAACACAAACAACACGTTCTCCTTTATCAATATCTCCTTGTTCTACTAATTTTTTAAGACCTGCAATAGATGCTGCAGAAGCTGGTTCTACACCAATACCTTCAGTTCTTGCAAGTAATTTTTGAGCATCAAGGATTTCTTCATCAGTAACAGTTTCAGCTAAACCATTAGAATCATAAATAGCTCTTAATGCTTTAATAGAACTTACAGGAGCACCAATACGAATAGCAGTAGCTATTGTTTCTGGATTTGCAACAGGAGTCATATCCATAGTTTTATCTCTAAATGCATTAGCAATTGGACATGCACCTTCAGCTTGAATACCTGTCATCATTGGTAAATCTTTCATAAATCCAGCATTATGGAATTCAGTTACACCTTTCCAAATAGCTGAAATATTACCTGCATTACCTACAGGAAGAACAATCCTATCAGGAGATTCCCATCCTAAATCACGTACAATTTCATAACCAATAGTTTTTTGACCTTCTAATCTGAATGGGTTAATTGAGTTAAGTAAGTATAAATGTTTTTCCATAGCAAGTTGAGTCATAGCTTCTAAAGCTTCATCAAAGTTTCCATTAATAGAGAATACTTCAGCACCATGGAACATAGCTTGAGCTAATTTACCTAAAGCTACTTTACCTGCTGGAAGGAATACTGCACATCTAAGACCTGCTCTTGCTGCATAAGCTGCAAGGGATGCAGAGGTATTACCAGTAGAAGCACAACCTACAGTATCTACACCAAGCATCATAGCTTTAGTCATACCAATAGTCATTCCACGATCTTTGAAACTACCAGTAGGGTTAGAACCTTCTACTTTAACATAAAGGTCAATGCCAAGTTCTTTACCTAATTTATCACACTTACAAAATGGAGTTCCACCTTCATCTAAAGAAACTCTTTTATCTGCATCAACAGGTAAACACTCTTTAAATTTCCATAAATTATCTTTTCTGCCATCAAAAGTTTCTTTAGGAACATCAATTTCCACTTCAACTTCTAAAACAGAACCACATTTTGTACAGTTATAAATAACTTCATCATCTTCGTATTCTTCACCACAAGATACACATCTAATCATGATATCACTTAAAATATGTTCTTTTTAACATTCTTTAATAATTTTTATAATCAAGAATAAGTTTGACTTTAATTCAAACTAAAATATAATCCTAATTTAATATACATCATATAATTATAAAATTTATACTATAAAAAACTAATGACAAAAATGAAAATAAAATTAAAAAATGTAAAAAAAATTAATAAAAAAAGATAAAAAATTTAAGATGAAAAAATTAACAATTCCTAATATTTTCTCGCTTTTTTTCTCGCAGCCTCTGCTTTCTTTTTACGCTTAACACTAGGTTTTTCATAATGCTCTCTTTTATGAACTTTACTTATAATACCTGCTTGAATTTTTCCATTATAACCATTAGAAGATTTCATTACAAGAGTTTTATACAAAGAAATTATACCTGAACATTCAGTGATAACTGAAACAATAAAAGAATTTCCAATAGTATTTACATCTTTAAAAATAAATTCACTATTATCTGAAGAATCATCTGTTGCATAAGCACAAGGCATAGATAATAACATTATAATAATAAACAGAACACCAAATAATCTTTTAAGATTCATAATTACCCTCACAAGTTTGATTAAATAATAATTTATTTCATCACAAATAAAAAATTTACTAAAAAAAAATAAAAAATAATAAATAAAAAACAAGAAATAAGAAAAAGAATTAAAAACTTTTTATAAAATTATTTTAAAGATATTAAAAGCTATGTATTGAGTTAAATTAGCTTCAATAAATGCAGCAATAGCTACTAAAATAATAGCTAAAATAAATAAAGCTAAAACTTGTTTTAACATGAAAGAATTAGTATTATAAGCTAATTTAAATCTATCAAGTATTTTTGAATCATTAGTAATTAAACAATTAATTGTTTTAATAATAAATGATAAAACAATAAAACCTGCAAATGAAGATATAATTAAAGAGGGAATTTCAAAAATACCATGAGGGAGAGTTAAAGCTAAAAAGGGGATAAGAGGTATAGTTGATTTTGCAAAATAACCTATAAATAACCCATTAAATACTAAAATAACTATTCCAATAATAGCAAATAATGCAGAACCTACAAATAAAATAACAAATACTTTAAAATTATTAAAAAATATTGATTGAGTAGTTAATTGAATAGTTCCATCATCAATTTTCTGCCCAAATGCATTAATGAAAGGTTTCATAAAAGGACTAATAACATCTGCAGCAAAATATCCAAGAAGAAGTGGAATTACAAAAAGCAGAACTGAAAATAATAATAAATATTTATTATCTGCAAATCCTGATTTTAAGTTTTTTAAAAATTCTTTAAAATAATACTTAGAATCCATAATATCAAAAGAAAATTTATTCAAATAAAGTATTAGCTATTTCTAAAGATTCTTCTTTTTTAGTATGTAAATCTTCAAAGAACTCTTTCATTAATTCTGCTGTGTGAACTTTACAATGACCACAAAGAAGAGTTCCATCTAAACATTCTTCTCTAATTTTCTTAAGTTCATCGTCATCATCAACTAAATGATAAACTAACATTTCATAAATAACACAAGAATCTGGTTGACCACCTAATTCTTTTTGTTCTTCTAAGCTTTCTCTACCACCAGTTTTAGCAGATTTAACTTTCTTTTCAGCTTTTTTAGGTTCATCATTTAAGTAAATAGCTGTTTTTGGTTTACTACTTGACATCTTATCACCTGTAAGACCTGTTAAGAATCT
Organism: archaeon; assembly: GCA_024409185.1. Taxonomy (GTDB): domain Archaea; phylum Methanobacteriota; class Methanobacteria; order Methanobacteriales; family Methanobacteriaceae; genus Methanobrevibacter. The sequence goes on along the minus strand of JAKSUD010000013.1, from coordinate 8,113 downwards.
ATGATAAGTAGAAGCAGGAGCTATAAATCCAAATTCTTCATTTAATTTAGCTGCAATATCTCTTGTTAATCTAAGATGAGGATCTTGGTCAATTCCAACAGGAACTACAACTTGTTTAGGTCCACCATATTCTTCAGTTTGTGGAAGTAAAATATCAGCTACTTGAACAAGAGGTGCATATAAATGAGCTAAATTAGTACTTTGAGTAAATCCATAAATAGAATGCATATTATTAAAATTAGCTTTTTTAGAAAGTTTAAAGGTTAAATCACTGAGAACTCTATTTTGAGATTGTAAATAAATATTAATTTGTTCATCAGTTAAATCTAAACCAAGAGCAATATAATTAGCAAGGTATTCTTCAATAGCTATTCTTTTACCTTCTTCAAAACTAATTCCTCTTGCAGCATAAGCTTCCATATCTGCAATAGATAAAGATAATTGACCTCCTTTTTCAAAATACCATTTAAGTTGGTCAATAACCATTTTATGACCAATATGAATTTGCCCACTTGGCATCATACCAGTAACAACTGCAAAGTCTTTCTTATTATTTACAAGAGGAACAATTTTATCAAAGTCCCTATGTCCAAAAATAACTCCCCTTTCCATTAAAGGAAGAGGATTTTCAATAGTATCTAATACATCTGAAAATTTTCTTATACCAAACTGATTAACTAATTTATCATAATCTAAGTCAAATGATGCCCATGGATCAATCACAAAATCACCTTTAAACAATAAACATCAATTAAATGAAATATTCATTTAATAATTTAATACATAATTAATAAACATTATAAAATTAATAAAGCTATTTTTAATTAAAATGATAGTAAATTTTTATCTGCAAATTAATGTATTTATGGATTACCCAAGTATTTTTAATAAAATATAATTAATGAAAATAAATAATTATGGTCTAGTCCATTCCACATTATAATAAGTAATATCTAAATCATCATCAACAACAGCAAGTAAAAGTTTTTTATTAACTCCATGAGCTACACGAATATAACTTGAAAAGTCTAATACTTTAACGTCATAAGTTTCATATAAAACTTTTACAAGATAATCGGAATGACCTTGACCTGGCCCTCCACCACGCTCATAAAGTCTAAATTCAGAACCATACTTAAATCCTGTTTTTATAATATACCCTCTATTTTTTAAATCTCTATAAACAACATATTTTCCATAAAGATTATCTTTTTTAAGCATATCTAAAATATAAGAGAGTTCACATTTTTTATCATTTTCATAAATATCAATACGGCCATTTTCAAGTAAATAACAAGCTTCAATAAGAGAAAGTTCTAACATTTCTTCAGATAATTTACCAAAACCACTTTTTTGATTAAATGAAATTGGTTTTTTATTACCTTTCTCAATTTTAATAGTTACAATCCCATCACATAAATCTGCACGCATTTAAACACCTTAAACGTATAAATACTAATAATTAAAAATTTAATTAAAAAAATAATTACAAATTTAACTAAAATATTATTTGCTAAAGAATTATCGATTTCTATTAAAGAATCATTTAATTTAATAACTATTAATTCAGAACCATTATTTCTAGAATCACCTAAACTTACAACTTCAATTTTAATCCCAATAGCAATACCAACAGATAAAACATTACCAAAAGATTCTGAAGTACCTCTAATAAAGAATATTTCCCCTTTATCTCCACAATTTAATTGAGAAATAGCTAAAAGATTAGATTTTCTAATTGAAATATCATCAATATCCAAATCAGTATTTAAACAATCTTCACAGTTATTAAAATCAAAATCACAAGCAGGAATTAAATGATTACCTGGACAAGTATCTGGATGATTTAACATATGACATAATGCACGTTCTGCTTCATCTGATAAAGAATGTTCCATTTCACAAGCTTGATTATGAATATTTTCATCTTTAATTTTTAAAACATCTTTTAAAAATCTTTCAAGAATTCTATGTTTTCTAGTTATTTTTTGAGAAGTTTTCATACCATTATCTGTTAATACAGCCCCTTTATAAGGAGTATACTCAATATAACCCAAATCTTCTAATTTTTTAAGCATTTGAGTTACACTACCTGGAGCAATCTTTAATTCTTTTGATAAAGTTGTTGTAGAAACAAAATCAGATCTACTCCCAAATTTATAAAGAACTTCCAAATACTCTTCAATATTTTCACTAATTTTAGGTGGCATAAAAATCATCCCAAGAACTAATAGATTATCAATTAAACTATTTAAACTATAATTAAAAGCTTATGATAATAATTTTTTAAAGAAACTATATAAAATTTTTGGTAACCTAATTTATAGATTAAACTAATTAGAAACTAAAAAATATTAAAAAACAACACTAAAAAAGAAATAATAAAATAATAAAAAATAATAAAAACACTGTAAAAAAAGACAATATTAAAAAAAGAAAAAAATAGTAAAAGGGAAAATCCCTTTTTTTAAAAAAAAAATTTATAAATAGTTTAGAAAGGCAATGCAGCATATTGGTTTAAGCCAGACATGGAACTTAACTTCCAATTATTAACATGACCTAAACTATTACGTGAGCTAGTTGCATCTGCAGCATACCATACACCATCAACATAAATTTGAGCCCATACATGACCTACTCTTAATCCACTACTAAAAGTACAAGTTGCATGACTATATCTAGCAGCTAACCCTGCAGATTTACAGAGAGATACAATTAAATTAGAATGATCACAACAGTTAGCAGCTTTTCTAGAATATGTACCAGTTGCATAATATACACTATTATAATAATAACTATAACTAACGTGATCTCTCACATAATTATATATAGCGTTAGCCTTTTCAAGGTTAGTTTTACAATTAGCAGTTAATTTTTTAGCTAATGCTTTAATTGCATCATTAGCTTTATCCCTTGTATAATATTTTAAATATGCACTAAGATCCTTTTCAGTAGCTATCTCATTAACTCCTTTTTTATAAGTAATATCAGGATTTGAAGAATCGAAAACTGAACTTTGGAATGTGCAAGTATTAGGCAATTTGTTATTATTATTCTTATAGAATACTAAAATTTTAGCAAATGCATAAGTATAAACTCTAAAGTCTGCTTTAGCAGACTCAACAGTTGCATAAGCAGGAGCTATTTTATTAGTATTAATGTAATTGGAAACAGATTTTGCAACACTTATATAAGAAGCTTTAGTAGGATTCTTATTAATAGAATATTTAGTTATAGAAGGTTTACTTGCATTAACAAGACTAATCTTAGTAGAAACAGATTTACCTTCATTAAGTCTTTGAATAGCTACAGGTTCTAAAGAAGCAAACTGAGCTATAGAAAGAGTAGAAGATCCTACTGTAACAGTATTAGGTAATGCTTTATTCTTTTCTACATAAGTCTTAAGATTACCTGCTGCAGTGATAATTTGACTAATAGTAAATCCTGAAGGAACTGGAGTTGGAGTAGATTTAAATACAGAACTATCAAAAGTACAAGTATTAGGCAATCTATTTTTATTATTCTTATAGAATACTAAAATCTTAGCAAACGCATAAGTATAAACCCTAGAATCCGCCTTAGCAGAACTAACAGTCACATAAGCAGGAACAGCCTTCTTAGAACTACAAGCACTAGAAACACTCTTAGCAACACTCACATAAGATGCTTTAGTAGGATTCTTATTAATAGTATAAGTAGCAGAACTACCAGAAACACTCAAAACAGTAATCTTAGTAGAAGTAGACTTACCAGAATTAAGATACTGAACAGCCATACTTTCCAAATAAGCAAACTTAGCAGAACTTACAGAAACAGAACCCACAGTAACAGAAGAAGGCAAAGCATGATTCTTCTCAACATAAGTCTTTACAGAAGATGCAGCAGCAATAACCTGAGCAATAGTAACAGTACTACTACTAGTAGCTCCAACTTTAGTAATTGCTGTGTTAGCTTTTACATCATTTGAAGGTTCAACATTTATATTTACATTCTTTGTTTGAGAACTTTCTTTTACATTACTTGCAGAAACAGAATCAACATTAAAATTATCTGTTTCTTTAGCATTATCTACAGAAATTTGTGAACCTTGACTATCAATTACATTGTTAGAATTATCAATTCCGTTAGAATTTGCAATAATTTCTTCACTATTTAAATTTTTATCTGAATTAACATCACTGTTAATGTCTGCAGCACAAACAGATCCTATAGCTACAAACATTATAGCAAAAATTGCTAAAAATAATGTCATATTCTTAATAGAAATTTTTACACCTCATTTAACCAAAAAACATTAAATTTAAACATCAGAAAAAAACTATCTTACCAATCCTAGTTATCATTTTAGAAAAAAATAAAACTAAAAATCAACCAGATATTTTAAGAAAAAAACTGATTAATATTTATTAAAAATTTTGTGAAAAAAATAAAACACAAAACTTAAAACAATATTAAATTTAAATTTTTTGTTTTTATAGTGAATTGTTATTAAATTAAAATTCTCAATTTGAAAACCAAATAAATGAAAGATTAACAAATTAAGTAATTAATAGTTACTTTTTAAAAGTATATAAAGCTTTCTGAAAAAAAATTAGTAAAATAAGAGATTACAATAGTCTAAAATGCTTAAAAAAAGATAAAAACAAATAAAATAATTAATAAAAATATCATAGAGATAATTAAACTAAATTAAGAGTAATTAAAAAGTTAAAAATAAAAATAACCATTATTATTAAAATAAATAAAAAAAGACCAATGAAAGCTTTAAATAAACAATAACTAGCAATTAATAGTTAATTTAATAAAATTTAGACTAAAATAACTTAAATAAACTAAAAATAAAATATTAAGAAAGTATCGATTAAAAAAATACTCTACAAAATAGTAAAATAATTAAAAATTACCAAGAGTAACTAAAATATTTTAAAAAAAATAAATAAATAAATGATTAAAAATAAAAAACAGTACAAAATGAACCATAAAAAGAAAATAAAGAATATGAAAGCCTAAAATAAAAAAATAAAGGACAATAAAGGAAAATTTAAAAAATAACTAAAAAATTATAAAAAAAGAAAAAATCCATAAAATAATACTATTATAATAATATAAAATTAATAATAAAAAAAGAAAAAAATCCCTAAAAAAATACTATTATAATAATATAATAATTATAATAAAAATATAATAAAAAAAGTAATAAAAAAATTTAAAATAAGAGGAAAAATCCTCTTAATAAACAATTTTTAAATAGTCTAGAATGGTACAGATGCATATTTATTTACATTACCGATTCTATTTGTGTTCCAATTAACAACATATCCTAAGGAGTTACTAGAACTTGTAGCATCAGCACAACACCATTTATTACCTATAAGAATTTGAGACCATACATGACCACAAGTTAAACCACTTCTAAAGTGGCAAGATGTAGAATGACAGTATCTTGCAGGAATATTAGATGCCCTACATAATGCAACTATTAAATTAGACTTATCACAACAATTAGCACGTTTAGAACTTAAAGCCCCAGATGCACTCTTTTGAGAATTGTAATAAAAACTATAGGATACTTTATCTCTAACATATTTAAATATCGCATTAGCTTTTTCTTGAGTAGTTCTACAATTCTTAGTTAATGATTTAGCTAAGTTTTTTATCTGAGAATTAAGTGCAGAATGTTCAGAAGCTTTCAAATAAATTGAAAGATCCTTAGCAGTGTTATACTCATTAACTCCTTTTTTAATAGGATAATTAGGGCTTTTTTCAGAAATCACATAAGTTGAAAGTAAAACAGTTTTTGGTAATTTACCTTTATTATTATAATAATGTAAATTTCCAGCTAAAAGATAAGTATAAACATCAAAATTAGCTTTTTTACCAGAAATAGTCACATATTTTGGAGCTATTTTCTTAGTAGCACTATAATTAGCAACATATTTAGAAATTTTTAAAATATCTTTTGCACTAACATTTGTTCTAAAAGAATCTCCAGTATAATAACTTTCACTTACAGAAATTATCTTAATTTTTGAAGAAGTCTGATTATCTGAAATTTTTTCAATAGCTTTAGCCATCAAATAAGTAAATTTAGAAATACTAATTTGAGTACCTGCTATAGAAACAGAAGTTGGAATTCTTCTATTATTATGGATAAAGTCTCTTACATTCTTACCTGATTTAGCTATTTGATTAATAGTAACATATTTAACTACTGGTTTTGGTGGTTCTTTAAATACAGAACTATCAAAATCACAATAATTTGGTAACCTTTTATTGGAATTATAAAATGCTAAAATTTTAGCAAATCCAAAAGTATAAACTTTAAATATTGCTTTTTTACCATCTAAAGATACATAACTAGGAAGCACTTTCTTATTAACTCCTGCATTAGCAACAGTATTAACCACATTTAAATATGTTGATTTAAATGCTCTATGCTTAATAGATCCAGTAACATTAGAAGACTTAACGCTTATAATATTAATTTTAGCAGAAGTTTTTTTAGCATTAATATTTTTAATAGCTTGACTCATTAAATAAGAAAATACTTCAGGACTTACTTTTTTACCTCCAACAGAAATACTGCTAGGTAATTTTCCATTAGATATAGTGTAAGATTTAAGGTTTATAGCTGCCTTAATAATATCTGAAACACTAACAGATTTTACCACAGGAGTATCTTTGAATACAGAACTGTCAAATAAACAATAATTTGGCAATCTTTTGTTTTCTTTATCAAAGACTAAAATTTTCGCAAATGCATATGTATAAAGCTTGAAATTAGCTTTTTTACCATCAAAAGATACATAACTAGGAAGCACTTTCTTTTTAACTCCCGCATCGGCAACAGTTTTAGCAAGTTTTAAATAAGTAGCTTTATAAGCATTTTTATTTATAGAACCTGTAGAAGCACTACCATTTGTAACTTTAATAATAGTAATTTTAGATGATTTTCCAGCATTAATGTTTAATATCGCCTGACTCATCAAATAACTAAAAATACTAATTGAGTATTTATTTCCTTTAATAGTAACAGTACTAGGCAATTTTTTATATTTTAAAACATATTGCTTTAAACTAATTGCACCCGTGATAATATCAGAAATACTAATCTTGGAACTGGCCGTCGAACCACTCGTTAACTTCGACTGACTCGTTGATAAAGAAAAAATCTCGGTATTCTTAACATCACTAATAGGATTAGCAGAAGCTGCCATAGTAGAAGTAATCATTACAGGATTACTTACATCATCTTGACTAGCAATATTAGTTTGACCGATATTATCACTCATACCTCCTTGTTTATTAACTTCATATGGTACACTAACAGAATCAACAGACCCGCTGCTAGTAGCATCATTAGAAGATTGAACTTCAGATTCTAAATTAGAAACTTCAATATTAGATTTATCTGAATCAGCAGCATTTGCAGATTTAGATTCAACTTTATGAGCTACAGAAACATCATCTAAAGAGTCAATATCAGAATCTCCAGATTTTGATTCTAATTTATGAGCTACAGAAACATCATCTAAAGATTTAGCCTCATCTTTATCTAATTCTTCATTATCTTCTGATTTAGCATTAACATATGAAATAGAATTGGATTTGCTAACATCATTATTAGCAGAAACAGAAGCCTCTTCATTATCTACATTAGTAGTGGAAGTGGATTCTTCACTAACATCATTATTAGCAGAAACAGAACTTTTTTCATTAATGTTTTCATCAGAAGATGGAGATTCGGAATCTAAATTAGAAACTGAATCAATGAAACTTTTGGTCATATCAATAGAAGATTGATCTACAACATTAGATTCAGCAGAACCCACAGATTCTACATCATGAGCAACAGAACAATCATTTATAGCATTGATATCATCAGTAGTCATTCCAGTACTATTTAAAATTTCATTGCTATTATTATCCATAGCAGTAGCTGAAACAGAACTTATTGATAAACAAGCAATAAGAAGAATAGCTACTATAAATGAACTTTTCTTAATCAAAATTTTCACCTCATTAAATATAGCTGAAAATAAATTACAGCTATTTCACAGTTTAAAATTCCAATCGAATTTAATTTTAAATAATACACATACAAAAAAATCAT
>JAKSUD010000129.1 GCA_024409185.1 archaeon | reverse complement strand
TATATTAATTTTATAAATTTGAAAATAGTTAAAAATCAAAATGTGAGAACTATGGATAAAAAAACTATTAAAATAATTATTATTTCAACATTATTTATGTATATGGGAATATTTGAGTTTTCAAGTGTTTCAGTAGTATTACCTCACTTATCCAGTGCTCTCCATATAAGTAGTTCTTTAACTAATTGGATCTCAATATCTCTCTTATTATTTTGTACAGCATCAGGATTAACTTTTGGTGCAATTGTTCCAAAATTTGGGATGATAAAAGTAGCTAAAATAAGCATTATTACAATGATTATTTGCGGATTAATCTCTACTTTAATAATGAATCCATGGATAATTATCTTTGCAAAAGCAATTCAAGGGTTAAGTGTAGCTGCATTATTCCTTATATCTTACTTACTTATTATTAAAAATATTGATGGAAAAGAAGTAGGTACTGCACTAGGAATTATAACTGCAGGAGGATTTTTATCTTCAATATCTGCACCAATTGTAGGAGGATTTTTATCTTATTATTTCCCTCCCCAAAGTATTTTTTCATTCACAATCCCATTTTCAATAATTTCTTTAATTTTACTTTTTACTATAGATACTGAATGGAAGGAAGATGTTTCAATTGATATGATAGGTACTGGATTTTGGTTTATTACTATGATTTTGTTTATTTATGGAATCAGTTATTTAAAAACTACACTAGGATTTATCTGCTTTATTTTATCTATTATATTCCTTGTTATCTTTGTTATTTATGAACTTAAACTAGAAAATCCATTATACGACTTCAGATTGCTAAAAAATCATGTTTATACAGTGAATAATTATGCTGCAATGATGGCATGTTTTGTAAAAGATGGTATAGTGTTTGTTTTAGCATTATATCTTCAACATGCAAAAGGATTAAGTTCTATTGAAGCAGGTTTATTCATAAGTATATCTGCAGTAATTATGTTTGTAATATCCCCACTTGCAGGAAAATTATCTGATACTATTGACTCAGTAAAATTAGCTAATTTAGGAGCATTTTTAATGATTATATCAACTATATTAATTGCTTTAGTTAGATATTTACCAACATGGTCAATAATGGCTTCTATTATATTTTTATCAATAGGTTATGGTCTTTTTGATACTCCTAATAAGAAAATTATTTTAGAAAGTGCAAAAGATAGTGAATTATCCTATGTTACAGCATTTTTAAGTACAATTAGAGACTTTGGTCAGTTAATGCCCACAGCAGTATTTACTTTAAGTTTAAGTTTATTCTCTGGAATTAGATATGGTCCAAAATACTGGGGAACCAGTTCACAATTAATGTTTGACTTATTCCTTATTGGATCTATTTCCATCTTAGTTCTTAGTATTTATGCAAATAGAAATATGGAAGTTATATATAAATTTGACTTTACAAGATTCACACAACCTGTAACCAATAGAGTAGGTAGTTTTATAGGTACGATTTTTATTTATATTAAACAAGAATGTTATATAAAAAACCAATACAGTAGGTAGTTTTATAGGTACTGTCAGTGAAGTAGGTGGAGAAGTCATAAACACAGTAACAGAAGTCCCAGAAACCGTAAAAAAACACCGTAACAGAAGTAAGCGAAGAAGTCATAAACACAGTAACAGAAGTCCCAGAAACCGTAAAAAACACAGTAAACGAATTCCCAAAAACCGTAATAAACACCGTAAACGAAGTAAGCGGAGAAGTAGTTGAAACTGTAAACTATGCTGTAGATGAAGTAACAGACATTCCAGAAAAAGTATACAACAAAATAAGTGATGTACCAAATGATGTATCAAATGTTGTAGATGATATTGAAATATTAAAATTCTTAAAAAATAAAAAAGAGTAAATAGCTATTAAAAAAGTAAAAATATAGCTATAAAAAGAAAAATAAATATAAATTAGCTATTTTTTAATGACTCAATAAACTCTTCAATTCCAAAACCTTTTAAAACTTTTTTCTTTAATATTTTATTGATTCCAGAACCATATTGAGCTGCTTTTTTTGGCCTATCACAGACATAATCTGGAAGATCAAAGTCTCTTGTAACATCTCTTAAAATATGTTTTCTAAGAACATCTTCTGAGTCTTTAATTTTATAATTAGCTGGACAATCAAGTGCTAAAGTTACTAATTTTTTATCTAAAAATGGTACTCTAAGTTCAACACCATTAACATTTGTTACAGCATAATCACGTTCAAGATTTACATGACACATATTTTCAATATCATGTCTTATTTCACTATCTAAAGCAAAATAAGCATCTGATAAAGTATTATCTTCAAAATGTTTTAAATATCTGTTATAACCACCAAAGAGCTCATCTGCACCTTGACCTGAAATAGCTACATTATAACCTTCTTCTGCCATAAATTTAGAAGCTATAAACATAGTCATTCCAACACCAATTTTCATAACATTAGCATCTTCAATAGCTGTTAAAACATCACCAACATATCTTTTTATAATCTCTTCATTAATTATAATCTCTTCAAGTTCTAAATCAAGGTCATTAGCTATTCTTTTAGAGAAATTAATATCTTGTGAGTTTTCAAGACCTACAGCAAATAATTTAATATTTAATGGTTTAATATCATTTAATGAATTTTCATCACCAATGCCCTTTTTTTGCTTAATAAGTTCTTCTCTTTGAGCAGCTATTTCTTTAAGAATAATAGCTAAAATACTACTATCTACTCCTCCTGAGAAGATTAAACCTACTTTATCTAAACCATTGATTCTTTTATAAACTGATTCTATAAGATTAGTAAATATTAAATCTTTGTAAACATCATAGGATTCTTTTAAGTTTAAATAATTATCATAAATAAGGAATTTTTCTTTATAATCAATTAAATCCATTTCAAGAGATTTATTTAAAATACTTTCTTTATTTTCAAATAATCCCCAATTATACAAAATATCTCCTGGTTTAAGGTCATAAATATCTTCATCTTTTATTCCTAATTTCCAGAGAGTTTTTTTATCTTGAGAAAATCCTTTAACACCATTTTCTTTATTAAATCCACAGAATAATGGTATTACTCCTACTTCATCACGAGTAATAGCTAAGTTTTCACCATCATATGCTACAATAGCATAATCTCCATCAATAATTGATATTGTTGTATTTACAGCTACTAAAAGATCATCTGTTAATTTGTAGTAATAATAAATTAAATTAGCTATTAATTCACAATGATTTGGATTTTCAATTAGATTATTAATATTTTCTTTTAGATTACTTTCATCATCAATTTCATCAATAGTTTTATCTAAAAGACTTTTAAGTTGGTCAAAATTATAGATAATTCCATCAAAACTAATTATTAAATTATCTATAAATGCAATTTTATCTGAAAAGATATAAAATCCTATTGGATTTTCATCACCATTATCAACTTTAATTCCAAATTTAGAAGCTAAATCATCTTTATTTAAATTACCTTCAAAATCAATTATTCCATACATTAATATTCACTCAGTAATTTTTTAAACATTAAAATTTCTATTTTTATATATGTTTTAGTTAGTATATATACTTAATCAATATTAAATTTATAAAATTAGATTATAATTAAGTAAATTAAATATATGATTAATAATAAGTATA
>JAKSUD010000128.1 GCA_024409185.1 archaeon | reverse complement strand
TTATGGGATCTCATGCATTAAGTGCTACTGGTAGAGGAATTACTAATAAATTTGGAGGATATACTCCTATTGATATGATTTCAGCAAGTTACAGAACTATCTGTCAAGGATTCAAAGTATGTGCTGAAATTGGTATTATGCTTGCTGATGCTGGTTTAATTCCTGTAGGTGAAGAGATTATGTCTATTGGTGGAACTGCTCATGGAGTTGACACTGCAGTTGTTATGACTGCTGCAAATATGACTAAAGTCTTTGAAATGAAATTCCATGAAATTATTGCAATGCCAAGACCTTAATAATCTATTAAATAAGCTTAAATTGTTTCTTAATCTTTGATAAAAATATTTAGTTAAAATTTTAATTTAAAAGAAATAATTATATACTTGAACGAAACATAAATATTAATTACTATCATTTAATTAAATTTTTATTATATTGATAATTGTTTAATTAAAGTTTAGTTAAAAGTTTAACAATTAAATTTACTAATCTTATCATTCGATTATTTATCAATGTTTTTAGAATTTATTATTTAACATTTATTCGTATATTCGTAATTTATTACCAATTTCTAAAAATCATTGTTTGATTTAGATTGGTTTTAGATTATATAATAATTATAATGTGGGGTTAACAAGTGAAATTTATAGATGATGCAATTAAAGAAGCTGAAGAAAGAACAGAAGAAGAGGAAGTTGTTCTTAAAGCAGAAAATGAATTAGACAAAGAATTAATTGAATTAATGAATAAAAGTCGTGCTAAAATTGCAGTAGTAGGTTCTGGTGGTGCTGGAAACAATACTATTACTAGATTAAATGAAATTGGTATTGAAGGCGCAAAAACCATTACTGTAAATACTGATGCACAAGACTTATTTTACAGTCAAGCTGACCAAAAATTACTCTTAGGTAGACAAACTTGTGGAGGTCTCGGTGCAGGAGGAGAACCAGATGTTGGTGAAGAATGTGCTGAGGAAAGTGAAGAAGACCTTAGAGAAGAATTAACTGGATCTGACATGGTATTTGTTACTTGTGGTCTTGGTGGAGGTACTGGTACTGGTTCTGCACCAATTATTGCAAAAATAGCTAAAAAAGCTGGAGCATTAACTGTTGCTGTAGCTACTATGCCTTTCTCTGCTGAAGGTGTTAAAAGAAGAGACAATGCAGAAAGAGGTTTAGAAAAACTTCAAGCTAATGCAGATACTGTTATTGTAATTCCTAATGATAAATTATTAGAAGTTGCTCCTAACCTTCCTTTAAACAAAGCATTTTTAGTTTCTGATGAAATTTTAGGAAGAGCTGTTAAAGGAATCACTGAATTAATTACCAAACCTGGTCTTGTAAGTTTAGACTTTGCTGATATTAAATCTATTATGCAAGGTTCTGGTATGGCTATGATTGGTATGGGTGAATCTGAATCTGGTGACCGTGCAATTGAATCTGTTCACGAAGCACTCAGCAGTCCTTTATTAGATATTGATATTTCTAATGCTAAAGGTGCATTAGTTAACATTTCTGGTAGTTCTGACTTAACTTTACATGAATCTGAGAAAATTGTACAAATTGTTGCTGATAAATTAGACCCTGAAGCTAATATTATTTGGGGAGCACAAATTGATGAATCTTTACACAATGTAATTAGAACTACTATTGTAGTATCTGGTGTAAAATCTCAATACTCTTTCGAAAGACCTTCTAAAGATGATTTCTTTGATGCTGAAGAGTTAGAAGATGATGAATTCATTGACCCAACTCCAGTAAATGCAGAAGGTTCTTCTGATCCGTTAGATGAATTTATTGATGGAATATTTTAATTTTTAAAATATTCTTATTTTTAATTTTAAAATTATACTTTTTAATTAGATATAGTTTATCTAAGATTAAATTAATTATCTAATTTATAATTTGGATTAACTATATTGTTGATTAAATAAATTATATTTACAAGTTGTGATTATATGGTAGATGTTGATACCTCAAATGTTAATATTGATTTCATTCCGAATGATTTTTGGAAACAATGTAAAAGAGTTTTAAAAGTAGCTAAAAAACCTGATCGTAAAGAATTCTTTGATTTTTCCAAAGTCACTGCATTAGGAGTTGTTGTTATTGGTGGTGTTGGTTTTGTTATTACTTTATTAGGTCAATTAATTGGTTTATAATTTAACCAAGTTAATATTAATAAATTGATAATTCTATTAACTATAATTAAATAAAAAAATTATAATTATTATAAAAATTTAATAGCTATTAAGCTATTCTTTTTTAAAAACTAATTCTTTAATTAGTTTTCTTTTATTTCGCTTGTGCATTTTATAATGCATATCTTATTAACTTAAATATTACTATTTTTAATATTTAAGTTATTTTTTAAGATATCTTTTTTTAATAATTTTATGTATAAAATTTGAAACATTTATATACTTGTTTAAATATATATATTCTTATTATATGAATTCAATTCTATCAATGTTTACTTTAATATTCATATTTTAAACTGTCTATGATGCTGTAATTTATTAAGTAGTTAGTTTAAGTGCTTCTAATAAGTTATTAAAGATATGTTGTAAAATTTTTGTTTATATAATTTTATTAATCTATTTATTAATCGTTGTTGAATTATTAATTATAGATAGGTGAATTTAAATGGAAGATAATCAAAATTCCATATTTGCTCTTAAAACATCAGCAGGTCAAGAAAGAAATGTTGCTAAAGTATTAGCTATGAAAGCTGGTAAGCAAGGTGTGGAAATTAAAGCTATTGTTGTACCTGAATCTTTAAAAGGTTATATTATAGTAGAATCTGCATCTAAAATTGATATGCGTAACCCTGAGATAAGAATTCGTCATTTAAGAGGTATTGTTGGTGCAAATAAAGATGGTATTGTTGATGAAAAAAATCAAATTACCTTAGAAGAAGTTAAAAGATTCTTAAAACCAAAACCAATTATCTCATCTATCCAAAAAGGAAGTATTGTCGAACTTGTTTCTGGTCCATTCAAAGGCGAAAAATCTAAAGTTGTACGTTTAGATGAATCTCGTGAAGAAGTTGTTCTCGAGTTAATTGAAGCAGCAGTTCTGATTCCTGTTACTGTTAAAGCTGATCAAATTAGAATTATTAAAAAGGAGGCTGACTAATGGCTGATCAAGTTGTTGAAGTGCTTTTAGAAGGTGGAACCGCTACTCCTGGACCTCCATTAGGTCCTGCAATTGGTCCACTCGGTATTAATATGATGCAAGTTGTAGAAGAGATTAACGCTAAAACTGCGGACTTTAAAGGAATGAAAGTTCCTGTAAAAGTTATTGTAGATAGTAAAAAGAACTTTACTATTGAAGTAGGTACTCCTCCAACAACTGCACTTATTATGCAAGAACTTAATATCGACAAAGGTGCTCATGAACCTGGTGCTGAAGTTGCTGCAGATTTATCTGTAGAACAAGCATTAAAAGTTGCTAGAATGAAATTTGATTCATTACTTGCTAATGATTACAAACATGCAACTAAAGAAATTATGGGTACTTGCGTAAGTATGGGTATTACTGTTGATGGTAAAGACCCAAGAGATGCTCAAAAAGCAGTTGATGCTGGCGAGTATGATGATATTTTAGTAGAATAATTTTATTATTCTATTTTCA
>JAKSUD010000127.1 GCA_024409185.1 archaeon | reverse complement strand
TTAATGTAATTGTAAATACTGTTGAAAATGACTACTTTTCAGGAGTTTATGTTTCTGCAGATATTGATACTGTATTATACACTTTTGCAGATTTAATAAATGATGAAACTTGGTATGGAATTAAAGGAGATAGCTTCATAACAAATGAACAATTAGCTAAAATAGGTGCTCCAGAATTACTTAGAATCGGTGATAAAGATAGAGCTACTAAAATTCAAAAAACACTTCTTTTAAAAGAACATAGTCTTAGTGAAGCTGTTGATATTCAAAGAAAAAATTTAAAAATTAAAGCAACTATTTTACCTATGAGTGATGAAGATTCAGAAATTAAAATTGAAACCGAAGAATATGGTGATGTAGAATTCCATGATTTTTTAATTAAATATCAAGGCAAACCTACAGTTAAAAAAGTAAAATATGATATTGTAAAACCAAGCCCTAAACTTATAGAAACAATACAAAACTCTGAAAAAATCATAATTGGACCATCTAATCCAATTACTTCAATTTTACCAATACTCTCAATTGAAGGGGTTAAACAAGAATTAAAAGAAAAAGAAGTTATTGCTGTTTCTCCATTTATTGGAAATGCTCCTGTAAGTGGACCTGCAGGTAAGTTTATGTCTGCAACAGGTTATGAAACTTCTTCTATAGGTGTTGCTAAAATTTATGAAGAATTTTTAGATACTCTTGTAATAGACACTAAAGATCAAAATATGCAAGAAGAACTTGAAGAGATTATTCCAAAAGTTATTGTTACAAACACAATTATGAAATCTATTGAAGATAAAAAAGAATTAGCAAAAATTGTATTAAATAATTAAAAAATAAAAAGTACATTAAATAAATGAACTAAAATAATGAATAAATCTTTATAAAAAATATAATAATTATAAATATTATAAAAAATATATATGAATTTTTAAAAAAAAAAAGTATAAAGTTTAAATACTATTTCATCAATATCTTAAAATAGTAATAATAGGTGAAATTATATGATACAAATGACCTTAATACAAATTGACAATTATGGACCTTGGACTGTAACTCCAAAACCACGTACAGAATCCGACCTTCAAATTTTACAAGCAGAATTATTTGCAGATGTACAAAGATTAATTGCTGCTAAAAAAGGTTTAGTATTCTTTACAAGATTTGATAATATGTTAGCTATTACAAATGGTTTAAATGAAGAAGACCATTTAAGAATTCAAAGATCCATAAGAAACAGATACCCAATTACAATAAGTATGGGTGTTGGAGCTGCTGAAACTCCTCATGAAGCTCAAAAATTAGCTACTATTGCTCTCCAAAATGCTGGAGGAGCACAAGATGGAGAAAGAAAAGAAATTTTAGCTATTGATAGTTTAATTGAAAACCCAGAAGATAGTTTTGTTCAAGCAGCACATATTGATATTAACAGTGTAACTGAAACTTTAACTGATATTGAATCTGCATTTGATACTAGTTTCATGGTTAACAAAGCTCAACATTACTTAATGACCAAATTACGTAAAAAAGGAGCATTATTATTCTTCATTGGTGGAGACAACTTTATGTCCCCATGTAATGGATTAAGTGAAGAAGAAATCACAGAAATTCTTATTGAAATTAAAGAAGAAATTGATATTGGATTTAAAGCAGGAATCGGTAGAGCAGATAATGCTGAAGATGCTGCATATATGGCAGATATTGGTTTAGAAATTATTCGTGCAAATGATAATCAAAAATGGATTGAAGTTGTTGAAGAATTATAATAATTAATTCTAAAACAGATAAACCAATAAATTCAATTAAAAATTCAATGAATCAAAATTAAATAATTATTGTTGAAATACACTCTGAATATCATATTTCACTTATAACTTACTTATTTTTACTACTTTATTTCAACAATATTTTTTTACTATTTTTAAAAAAATCTAAAGTTTAAGAAAATTTAAGGTTTAAAATATCTAAAAAATTAAAAATAGAGGTTAAAAATGAAATTACTTGCACCGATGGCAGGAATTACAAATGCAGAATTTGCAATGAAATTAATACCTTATGGATTTGATGCAGTGAGTATTGGTGGTTATGATACTGACTCAGAAACTATAAATGCTGGAGCTCAAATTATAAAAAGAGGTAGAAAAGAATTTCATTTTCCTAAAGATGAAATTTATAATGTTATTGAAAATGAAGTAAATACTATAAAAAATAATTATCCAAATATCACTGTTTCTGCTAATCTAAGAGCAACAAGCCCAGAACCAATATCTGAAATAAGCAATATAAAAAATTTAGATATTGTGGAGATTAATTGTCATTGCAGACAAGAAGAATTAACTTCTATTGGCTGTGGACAAAATATGCTTAAACGTCCAGACCTTGAAGATTATATTAAAGAAGTTGTTAAAAACTCTAAATCAGAAGTATCTTTAAAAATGAGAGCTAATGTTGAAGGTGTTGATAATTTAGAAATAGCTAAACTTGCAGAAGACTCAGGAGTTGATTATCTTCATATTGATGCTATGAAAAAGGGAGTTTTTGATGCAGATTATGACTTAATTAAAAAAATAGCTAATGAAACTAATATATTTATAATTGGAAATAATTCAGTGAACTCAATAGAAAATGCTCAAAAAATGTTAGAATCAGGAGCAAATGGATTTTCAATTGCAAGAGCTGCAATTAAAGGAAAATTAGATTTTAATTTAAATGATATAAATTTAAGATAATATTATTAACTTAATTAATTAAAAAGTTATACAAATAAGATTTAATAGGTGTTATTAAATGGTTAGACCAAAAATATATAGAAGAATTAGTAAAAAACCAGAATATCATTGCTTAAATCCAGAACACAATGAAGAATTAAGTAATAAAACACCTAAAACTATTTCAATGAATCTTGATGAATTTGAAGCTATTAGATTAGGAGATTATCATAATCTAAAACAAAAACAATCAGCAGAATTAATGGGAATTTCACAACCAACATTTCATAGAATATTAAATTCTGCAAGGAAAAAAACTGCCACATCATTAATTGAAGGTATTGAAATTGAAATCAATAATGAAAATTTTATCAACGAAGATAAAGTATACTTATGTCAAGATTGTGGATTTCAATGGACTAACCCTAAAAAAACTTACACCAACTGCCCAGACTGTGAATCTAACAATATTAAAACAATAACTAATCATGGAAATGATGATGGAACTATTCTTAATAATAAAAATACCAATAATGCTGAAAATTTAAATTTTGAAGGAGAATATGAAACTATTATAATTGAAGATTAAAATTGTCAAAATTATGAAAATACTATTCCATTAAATAAAAGAAAATCATATGGTGGAGGAGGAAGTGGAAAAGGACCTTCTAAATCATGTGTTTGTCCAAACTGTGGACATAAAAGCCCTAAAATTAAAGGATTCCCATGTAAAAATATGAAATGTCCAGAATGTGGAACTCCTTTATGTGGATCAAAAAAGATTTAAAACAAAAACACACTTATTTTAGCTAATTTAAAAATTAAAAATAAAATTGAACAAAATAATAACTATAAAAAAAATAAATAGTCAAGAGTTTATTAAAATAAAAAATAATAAAAAATAAATTATTGATATATTATTAAATCAAAAATAAGGAGATTAAAAATGGCAAAAGTAATTTTATTAAG
>JAKSUD010000126.1 GCA_024409185.1 archaeon | reverse complement strand
TAATAAATTACATAAATTATTTTTATTATAATAAAGAAATAATATAATTATGGCAAAAGTAAGTATTTTAGGTTCAACTGGTACAATTGGAAAAAATGTTGCATTTACATTAGCAAGAATGGATACTGTAAATGAAATTGTGCTTCTTTCCAGAAAAAATAGTATTAAAAAAGCAGAAGGTGAAGTACTCGATATGTACGATGCATTAGCTGCAGAAGATGTTAGATGTAATTTAATACCTTCAAATAGTTATGAAGATATGAGAAACTCAGACATTGTATTAATTACTGCAGGAATGGCTAGGAAAGAAGGAATGGATAGGTTAGATTTAGCAAAACCAAATGCTAAAATAGTGCATAATTATGGAAAACAAATCGCAAAATATGCTCCAGACTCAATCATATTAGTTGTGACAAATCCTGTAGATGTGATGACAACTATAGCATTAGAATCATCAGGATTTGATAAAAAGAAAGTCATAGGTCTTGGAAACCATTTAGATTCATTAAGATTAAAAATGATTTTAGCAAAACATTTTGATATAAATAGTGGTGAAATTCACACAAGAGTAATTGGAGAACATGGAAATCATATGGTGCCTCTTTTAAGTTCAACTACTATTGGAGGAATTCCTTTAAAATACTTTATAAAGTCAAAAGTATTAGATATTCCAAAAATTATTAACCAACTTAAACAAACTGGAAAATCAATAATTGCAAGAAAAGGTGCAACAGAATATGGTCCATCTTATGCAATTGCAAATTTAATTTCAACAATTATTACAGATAGTAATAAAATCTTAAGTGTAAGTACTTACTTAGATAATGAAATTGAAAATGTTAGTGATGTTTCTTTAGGAGTGCCAGCTGTATTATGTAAAGAAGGTATTCGTGCTATTGTACCAATCCAAATGCATGAACATGAAAGAGAAGCATTTTACGAAGCTGCAACTATTGTTAAAGAAGTTACAGATGAAGTTAAAAAAGATTTAGATATTTAATATTATTTAAATTTAATAAAATGAATATTTTAAAATAACCCATTCATATTAAAATAATCCATTCATAGAATAAGAATAAAAATAAAAACCAGTCCCCAAATACATAAAAACTCAATATGGAAAATGATAAAATGAAAATAGCTATTGTTTCAGGACACAGTGAAGGCCCAAGTAAGTTAAATGCTTTTGATAATGCTTTATATGAAGCAGAAATTGGTGATGTTAATTTAATAAAAGTTTCAAGTATGTTAGAATCTAATACAGAAGTAGAAGAATTACCTAAATTAAAAGCAGGAGCTATGGTTAATTGTGTTTTATCAGAAATAACTTCAGATGTTAAAGGAGATAAACTTATTGCATGTGTTGCAGTAGCTATTGGTGATGAATTAGGTTGTGTTGTAGAAAATAGTGGAATTAATAAAAATCCAGAAGATGTAAAAGCAGAAGCATGTGAAATGGTTAAATATATGATGAATAAAAGAAATGTTAAAATTAATGAATTAATCATTGAAGAAGCACATCATACTGTTGAAGAGATTGGATCTGCAATTGCATCTGTTATTTACATAAAAGATGAAATTATTGCTTAAAATAACTCAGGAAAACACTAAAATTATAATAATTATTAACTTAAATACTTGCTTAAATTAATACTAAAAAACTTTACTAACAAAATGGAGGGATAAAATGGAAGATAAGGATATAGAAATGTGTAGAACTATTGCAAAAACAATATTTAAAAATGTAGAAACTCTTCTTAAAGGACAAATTGGAAATCCTAAAGCAGGAGAATTTGTTAAAATTGGTGCAGATGGAACACCTACTTCTTATATCGATATTATAGCTGAAAATGAAGTTATTAAAATTTTAGAAAATGCTGAATTTACCTCTTATTTAATTAGTGAAGAAATTGGAGAGTTAAAATTAGGTTGTGGAAAACAAGAACATATTAACCTCAAAGAAGAACTAAAAAAAGATATCCGAGACCAAAATGATGCTAAATTTATATTCCTAATTGATCCCCTTGATGGAACAAGTAATGCAATTAAAAATATCCCATCTTATGGAATGTCTATTGCAGTAGCTGAAATACCTTATAGAAGAGAAGCTACTTTAAATGATGTGATTCTTGGTTTTGTTAAAGATTATGCTAATGGAAATTATTATGAAGCTATTAAAGGACAAGGTGCAACAATAAATGGAGAACCTTTAAATCCAAGTAAAGAAACTGAAATTGATAAAATCACTCTTGGAGGATTTACTAAAAGTAAAACCGATGCAGTATCCAAATTAGTAGATACAGCAAGAAGAATGAGAGTGCTTGGATCTGTTGTACTTGAACTTGCATATGTAGCAAGTGGAAAATATGATTCATTCCTTGATTTAAGGGGAAGTAGAATTATAGATATAGCTGCTTCAAAACTTATTGTAGAAGAATGTGGAGCAATTGTTACAAACAGATATGGTGAAGAATTAGATAATAAACTTAGTATCTATGAAAAAACAGTTGTTGTAGCTGCAGGAAATAAAACACTCCATAAAAAGATTATTAAAATTATAAATAACGATGATTTAGATCAAATTAAAAGAGTAGGAATTGTAAGTAGAGTAGATGAATATAAATCTATCTTATTTTCACTTAAAATCTTTGAAACACTTTTAAATAAAGGTGTAGATTTAATTATTGAAAGTTCTTTAGCAGAAGCTTTAGATAAACTTAAAAACGACCCAAATTTAAACAACATTGTTAAAGATACTATGCAAGCTACACCTGAAATTGCTTATTATCTTAATGATTTAAACTGGGATTTTGACTTTAAAAAATATTCTGTAGACCTTAATGAATTTAATACTGAATTAGTAGTAATTCTTGGAGGAGATGGAACTTTTCTTAGAGCCCAAAACCAAATCAAAAAACAAATCCCTATTTTTGGAATTAATATGGGAACTGTAGGTTTCTTAACTGAAATTGAAGTAGAAAATACATTCAAAGCATTGGATAAAATCTTAGAAGGTGATTGTTATAAAGAAAATAGAACCCAAATTATGGTTTCACACGAAAATAACACTTTCCGTGCTTTAAATGAAGTTGTAATAATGACTGCAAGACCTGCAAAAATGTTACATTATGAAATTACTGTTGATGGAGAAGTTATTGAAGAACTTAGGTCAGATGGTTTAATTATTGCAACACCAAGTGGTTCTACAGCATATTCAATGTCTGCAGGAGGACCAATTCTTGATCCAAAAGTACCAGGATTTATTATAATTCCAATTTGTCCATATAAACTTGGAGTAAGACCATTTGTTGTTTCTAATGAAAGTGAAATTAGAATAAGATTACTCAAAAGAGGTAAAAAAGCTATTTATGTAATGGATGGACAAATAGAACAAGAAGTAAATTATATGGAAGAGTTAATCTTCAAAAAATCTGAAAAAGAAGTAGAATTTATCAGATTAAATAACAAATACTTCTATAAAAAAGTTACAGATAAATTAACTATTGGTGGAATAGACATCATAAACAGAGCTTTATAAGATTAATTCTTTTTAAATTTCTTTAAATTTCTCATACTTACTATTAAAATATAAATTATCATTAGAATGTGAAAAAATGAATGCATTTATTATTGATTTAACTCATGGTGGAGTAAAAATAGCTATAGAATTATCTAAATTAGCTAAAAAG
>JAKSUD010000125.1 GCA_024409185.1 archaeon | reverse complement strand
GTGATATTTTTGAAAATGATAATTATTCAACACCTGAACCAATGAATGATGAAGACTTTGAGAATTTCTTTAAGTCTTTCATTGAATAATTATTTTAATTTTATATATAATTTAAGAAGTTATTTTTTTTATATTGAGATGTATTTATGACTTTTAAAAGCAGTTTACAAGTTCATTTAAGAAAAATTAATAGTATTTTAGCTATTATAATTATTTTATTTTTGTTATCTCATTCAATTTTATTAGCTTTATCTATGGTAAATATTATTTCTTATTCTTTAGATTTTAAAGAATTTGGATTTATTTTATTTTATTTAGTATTTATTCATTTATTAATAAGTCTTTATTTATGTTTTGAAAAGAAATTAAAGAATAAAAATGTTAAATTAAATTATAAAGTTACTGATACTGCAATTCAATTAGTTTCAGGAATATTGATGGTTGTATTAATAGTACTTCATATTTACTATATTATTATTTCTCCTGTTTATTTAGTATCTACTTTACAAGATGGATTAATCCATATTATTCTTGATAATTTGGTAGCTATATCAATATTAGTACATTTATCAGTTAGTATACCTCGTTTATTAGTTTCTTTAGGATTTTTAATAGGTGAAAACGATTATAAACATGCTACATCTGTTTCTAATATACTTTTAATAGTATTTTTATTGATTATATTTATTTGTGAAGTGTCTTATTTTGTATTATAAGGTTTTATTGATTATATCTGTTTGCGAATTATTCTATTTTATATTATAAAATTGTGTGAAATTTATGAAAAATATATTAATTATTGGTTCTGGAATTGCTGGTTTAACTGCAGCTATTAAAGTTTGTGAAGGTGGAGGTAATGTAGTTTTAGCTTCACCAGCTCATTCTGAAAGATCACAATCTGTTATGGCAATGGGAGGTATTAATGCTTCTTTAAACACAAAAGGAGAAAATGATTCTACTCACGACCATTTTAAGGATACAATTAATGGTGGAAAAGGAATTAATAATGAAAAAGCTGTTAAAAAACTTACCTCTAATGCACTTAATGTTGTAAAATGGCTTGGTGATATTGGAGTAAGTTTCACAAGAGATGAAAATGGAAATATTGATCTTCGTAACTTTGGTGGTCAAAAACACAAACGTACAGCTTATGCAAGTGCAAGAACAGGTAAACAAATTGTATCTTCTCTTACAGCATTATGTAGAAAAAAAGAAGCTGAAGATTCTTTAAAATATATTAAACCTTGGAGATTTTTATCTTTAATTATCACTAACGATGAATGTATTGGTGCAATTTTATTCAATGAAAATACTAATGAAATTAAAGCTTTTGAGGCAGATAGTGTTATTGTAGCAACTGGTGGTATGAATAAATTATTTGGTAAAACTTCAGGTTCTACTCATAATGATGGTTATGTCACAGCTAAATTATTAGAACAAGGTGTTGAATTAGCTAATTTGGAAATGATTCAATATCATCCAACTACAATTGAAACTCCTATTAAACGATTATTAATAACAGAAGCAGCACGTGGTGAAGGTGGAAGATTATATGTTATAAAAGATGGAAAACCATGGTATTTTATGGAAGAATGGTATCCTGAATTCGGTGCTTTAATGCCTCGTGATGTTGTATCTCAAAGTATTTATAAAGTTTGTAATGATTTAGATTTAGGAATTGATGGTAAAAATCAAGTTTATTTAGATATTAGTCATTTACCAGATGAATTTATCATGTCTAAACTTGATGAAGTATATAAAACTTGTATTAGGTATCTTAATTTAAATCCATGTAATGAACCTATTCCAGTTTATCCTGGAGTCCATTATTTTATGGGCGGGATTAAAACTGATGAAAACCATAAAACTAATATTAAAGGTTTATTTGCAGCTGGAGAGTGCTCTTGTCAATATCATGGAGCTAATCGTTTAGGTGGAAACTCTTTATTAGGTGCTGTTAATGGTGGATGGATAGCAGCAGAATATGCATTAAATCATGAAAGTAATAATCAATTTGAGGATAATTTAATTAATAATGTTCTTAATGAAGAAAAAGAGAAGTTTGATATTTGGTCTAAAAAAGATATTTCATCCAATTCAGTCCCATTATTTAAAATTGAAGAGAATTTAGCAAGTATTATGAATAATTCATTAAGTATTTATAGAAATGAAAAAGATTTAAATAATTCTTATGATGAGCTTTGTAATATGGAAAAAATAGCTATTAAAGCAGATTCAAGAAATGATTATTATTCTTATATTCGATTGCCAAGTTTGATTTTACTAGCAAAAGCTATGGTTTTAGCCGCATTAAATAGAAAAGAAAGTAGAGGATCTCATCAAAGAGTTGAATATCCTGATTTAGATGATGAAAACTTTAAGAAAACCACTTCTTTAATATTTAAAGATGACAATATTGAGGTTTCTTTTAAGTAGGTTTTTAGAGGTTTTAAGAGTAGGTGATACTATGGTTGAAAGTGTAACTGTTATCATTAAACGTCAGAAAAATAAAGATGAAATGAGTTATCTTGAGAAGTTTGAATATGATGGTGATTTAAACATTCCTATTATTACTTTATTAGAAAAAATCAATAATCAAGATGAGATTAAAAATATTGAAGGTAATATTGTAGAACCTATAAAATTTTCATGCAGTTGCTTACAAGGGTTATGTGGAGATTGTGGTATTTTAATTAATGGATTACCTAAATTAGCTTGTACAACTTTTCTTATTGATGAAATAGGCGAAAGTGGAAATGAAATTTTACTAGAACCATTTCCTAAATTCACAGTTATTGCTGATTTAGTTGTAGATAAAGAAGAAATGTATGAATCTTTAAAATTATTAAATCAATGGATTGAAAGTGATGCTAAAGTAAATTTAGATAATATTCAAACTGAATATGAAATGTCTTTATGTTTAATGTGTGGTTGTTGTTTAGTTGCATGTCCTAATTATAGTTCTGGAGATTTATTTAAAGGAGTTCCAGTGGCTATTAATTCTCTTAAATTTATTTCACAAGAAAAGGATAAAAAACATTCTAAAGAGCTTAAAAATAATTATAATCATCATTTCTATTCTGGTTGTACTAAATCATTATTATGTGAAGATGTTTGTCCTATGGAAATTCCTATTCAAAGGTCCATTTCTAAAATGAATCGTTTATCAGTATGGAAATTATGGCAATTAATTTCTAAAATTTAATACTTGTTTAAATTAATTTTTTTAAAATATTTTAAGTTAACTCTTTTTTAAAATAATTTAAATTATAATATTTTGTATCTAATGAATCATATGCATTTTTAACTGCATTTATTGCATCTCTTTTTCTTGTAAAATAGATTAAATGTGAATTACAATTACAATCAGAACATCCAAAATTAGCTATTTCTTCTCCAAATGGAGATATTTTAGTTGCAAGTTCACATTCTATTTTTTCATCAGATATACAAAATAAAATATCTTTTATATTTGCATTATTGCTTTTTAATAAGTAATCAATATGCCAATGTATCTTTTTATCTTCACTAAGGTGTCTATTTATTCTTGGGATAAGTGAATTCATCGCTGATCCTATGTAAACATACCAACCTTTCTTAAATTTACATTCTTCATATATCTCACCTATTTTTAATTTATCACTTTTAGTCATGTGTATAATTAAACAATAACAACCTTTCATAATTTAA
>JAKSUD010000124.1 GCA_024409185.1 archaeon | reverse complement strand
TTTTATTTTTTATAAATTTTAAAATTAAAAAATATTAAATATTTAACGAAACATAATAATTAACATATAAAAATAATTAATATATCAAAAAATAGGAGAGTTTTTATGGCTATTATTGATGCTTATAGTTTAATTGTATTACTTAAAACTATTTCACAAAAAGAAGAGTATAAACTTAGTGAAATTAATGATGAAGTTGCAAATAATACTGATTTAACTGAAAAAGAATTATCTATTACTACTCCTAATGGAGAAACATTATTTTCTTCTAAATTAGGAACTGCAAATATGTACTTAAAAAAGATTAATTGTATTGAATCTACAAGATTTTTATACTATAAAATTAATGAAAAAGGATTAAAACTTCTTGAAGATCATCCTGAATCTATTACTGAAGAAGATCTTTTAGAATTTGAGGAATTTAGAGATTATAAAAAAGTATTTGCACCTCCTGAAGAAGATTTAGATGCTAAATCCATCTTTGAAGAAAACTTAAAAAAACAATTAAGTGAATTTAAACAATTTAAAGAAAGTACTGAAAAATCTAATGAAGATGGAGAAAGTGAAGTAGAAAACGAAGGAGATAAAGACCACAAAGGTAGATGTGGATGTAAAGGCAAACATAAAGGTAAAGGCAGACACAGAGGAAAATGTGAAAAAGGCCATAAATGTCATAAGCATAATAAACCATTCTCTCCAGCAAAAGAAATTAATGAATACAGCGAGTTATTAGAAAAAGGTTATTTAACTAAAGAAGAATTTGAAGCTAAGAAAAAAGAATTATTAGCTATTAAATATAGTGATTTACTCAAATTATAACATAAATTATAATATAAGACTTAAACTATTAATTAATAAAATATAATCAAAATAAATACAAGATGAAACTATGATACCAAAAACTCATCCAAGATATGAATCTTTATTACTTAGAGATAAAGTTAAAAACGCATTTAAAGAAGGATATTTAGCAGATTCTGGAATGATTGCTCATGGAAGAGGCGAATCATTTGATTATTTAATTGGTGAAAAGACTACAGAAACTGCTAAAAAAGCTTGTGAAGCTAGTGTAGCTATGTTCTTTTTAGCTGAAAATCCTGTTTTATCTGTAAATGGAAATACTACAGCACTTGCAATTGATGAAATAATTGAACTTGCAAAAGTAGTAGATGCAAAAATTGAGATTAATTTATTCTATAGAACTAAAAAAAGAGTAGCTATTATTACTAAAATGTTTAAAGATAGAGGATGGGATGATATTCTTGGAACTAATGAAGAAACTTTAGAATATATTAATAATCTTAATAGTCCAAGAGCTACTGCAAGTAAAAATGGAAGTTATATTGCAGATGTTATGCTTGTACCTCTTGAAGATGGAGATCGTGCTGAAGTTTTAGTTGAAAATGGTAAAAAAATCATAGCTATTGATTTAAATCCAGTTTCAAGAACTGCTAAAATGTCAACAATCACTATTGTAGACAATATTGTAAGAGCAGTTCCCTTAATGACTAAAATAGCTACTGAATTTAAAGAAAAAGGTTTAAATGAAGATAAAGAATTCTTAGAAACTATTGTAAATAATTTCTCTAATGAAGAAAATTTAAAAGATTCTTTAGCTTCTATTAAATTAAAATAATATTTTAATTAATATCATTAAATTTAAAGTTAATCTATAAGATAAATATAAAAATAATTAAAAATATAAATATATTTTCTAATAGTTAACTTTAATTAGAAATATAATTTAGGGGAATAAAATGAAAGTTATTGGTGTTACTGGATTACCTGGATCTGGAAAAGGTTTCTTGTTTGATAAAGCTCAAGAAAATGGTGCTATTGTCGTTAATATGGGAGATAGAATTAGAGAAGTAGCTGCTGAGCGAGGAACTGATGTTGGTATCACAGCACGTAAACTAAGAAAAGAACAAGGACAATATGTAGTAGCTAAATTAACTATTAACAAGATTAATGAATTAATAGAAGAAAATAAAGAAGCTACAACAATTTTAATTGATGGTATTAGAAGTCCTTATGAAATTGAACTTTTCCAAGATAGCTTTGATAATTTTGAATCTGTAGCAGTTTATGCAAGCCCTAAAACTCGTTTTGAAAGATTAAAATTAAGAAACAGAGAAGATGATTCCTCTGTTTATGAAGATTTTAAAGAAAGAGATCAAAGAGAATTAGACTTCGGTATTGGAACTGTAATAGCTACATCTGACTATTTAATCAAAAATGAAACTACTTTTGAAGAATTTGAAAAAGAAGTTGAAGAGTTTTTAGATAAAAAAATGGAATAAATTTTTCTTTTACTATTTTTTAATAAAATCTTTTACGATTTTTTAATAAATTTTTAATAATTAATTAAAATATATTAATTTTTATAAAAATAAGTTATGTTTATTTATTGTTTTTAGTATCTAATTCATCACAAATTTTCTCAATTTTACTAAAAACAACTTCAGCAGAATCATCTGCAGGAATAACATTCCAATTATATAAAACAGGTTCTGCTTTTTGTCTTGTTTTAACTAGTGCATCATAATTTTCAAACATTTCTTCTTTTTCTCCACGATTTTTAACACGAGCTAAAGATTCTTCAGGAGAAATATCTAAATAAAACATATATTCAGATACAGGGAGTAAAATACAAACAAGTTTATATACAAAACCAGAAATAGCTAAAGGTAAGTAAGCAACAGCTAATGTATAACGAACAATAATTACAGTATCTGCTTTTTTATAATATTTAATAATTGATCTAATAGTATCAATACCATAACATAAAGTAGCCATTATAAAATTATCAGTACCTGTTTTTTCTAATGATGATTTAGATTTACGTCCATATCTATTATCTGTTTCTGGGTGAGAACGAACAATAACAGACCCCTCTTTTTCGTACTTTTCACAAAGCAAACGAGCTTGAGTGTCTTTACCTGAACCATCACAACCATCAATAACAATAAAACGTTTCATAAAATCCCCTTAAAAAACAAAATATAAAAATAAAAAAAGAAATGGAATTATTTAATTGGTAAAATAGAAATTCCATTAAATACAATAAAGTAAGCTAAATAAAGTATAGCTGTCATGAAACAAGCTGTTACATTATCTAAACCTTTTGGAGTAGTAGCTTCAACAATAGTAGCTATTAAAGCAATAATAGCAATAATTGCAAGGTCAAAAGGAATATGTGCAAATCCACAAACATTGTAATATCCTATAATAATACAAGAAGAAATTACACAAGCTAAAAACATAGCAGTAGATCCTTCGATAGTTTTTTTATCTCCAGATATGTTATATTCATGTTTACCATATTTTTCACCAATAACTGCTGCAAATCCATCCCCATAACACATAGCTGCAATAGATAAAGCAACAATAGCTAAGTTATTAATTGGGAATAATATAATCAATACAGTCCAAGTAGCTGCATAATAAAGAAGACCTAATGCATGACCGGAACTTGTTACAGAGTTGTCGATTTTTATTGGAGAATATTCAGTTAATAAGAATGTAAGAATTGTAAATGGTACAGTAATGAATAATGCATTATATGGATTAGTAAACAAAGGCATTATAAAAACACAGTTACCTACCATAATATGTAAAAATTTTCTTGAGATTGATGGAGATAAATCCAATACAAACTCAGATAAAACAAATATAACAATTACATAGATAT